>CALQKQ020000321.1 GCA_943331195.2 Akkermansia muciniphila
CCTTTGCGGAGGCCTCCGATGATGATGAGGTCGGCGCTGGTATTTTCGACGGTTTCGCGGTGGGGGCCGCCGTTGACTTCGATGGTGGCGCGGCAGCCGGAGGCGAGGACGGAGAGGGTGCCGACTTGGTAGGGATCGGCGCAGGGGAGGGGGGTGGGAGGAGGGGAGGGGGAGAGGAGGAAGTCGTCGCGCTGGAGCCAGGTTTTGCCGCCGGCGCGGATTTCGCGTTTGAGGACGTCGTCGTTACCGAGGTTGACGTATTGGAGGGTATTGAATTTCCAGGTGCCGTTTTCGAGGAGGAAGTGGAGGATGAGGGGGTTTTCGGGGGTGACTTCGCCGGCGACGAAGCCGAAGTCGACGCGGCCGAAGTAGACGAGGCGGGCGGCGGCGCCGGAGCTGGCGGCGTCGATGAACTGGAGTTTGAGGAGGGCGGGGGGGTGGAAGTAGGATTGGAAGATGGCGCCTGGCCAGGGTTGTTGGAGGGAGACGACCTGGTTGCGGAGGCACATTTGCCGGGAGCGGGAGGTGACGGCGGACCAGCGGGCGAGGTCTTTTTGGCTGGTGGCCTGAATCCACTGGAGGTAGAGGCGTTCCAGGGTGGTGCGAAGGGGCAGGGAGGGGTCCTGGGCGGGGAGGGCTGGGGCAAGCGCGGTGAGTCCGGCTGCGGGGAGGGCCCAGCGGAGGAAGTGGCGGCGGGATGTGGGAGAAGTCTTCAGGCGGGGGGAGGCTAGCTTTCAAGTGGCGGCAAGCCAGCGGAAAATGGTTCTCTGCGGGCGAGCGGCGGCGGGGTCGTTTTTGGCGATAGGGCGTGAGGGCGTGGGGATTTTAGGGGAGGGAGCAGCGGGCGCGGAGGAAGGCGCGGGCGGCGCCGAGCGGGGCGGGCACGGCGTAGACGAGGCGTTCGAGGGTGCCGGGGAGGCGGGTGCGGCTTTCCAGGGTGATGGCGGGGGCGGGGATCCAGGAGGGGGGGGAGGCGGCGGCGGACTCGGCGGCGAGTTCGATGGACCAGGTCATGTGCACGGCCCAGTCGCGTTCGAGGGTGAAGTGGAAGAGGCGGGAGCCGTTGGATTCGGTGAGGGTGGTGGAGGGCCATTGGCCGCCGCCGAGGGCGAAGTCGAGGAGGTCGGGTTGGCCGTTGAGATTGGCATCGGTGTTGGCGGAACCGGCGAAGGTGAGGCCGTCGGGGGCCATGGGGGCTCCGCCGGGGGAGGAGCTGGCGCGCCAGCTGAGGGGGTCGCGGTGGTCGGGATTTTCGAGGGGGAAGAGGAGGGTGAGGGCGCTTCCCTGGCCGTTAGGGGCGGTGGGCCAGGGGGCTTTGTTGTCGTAGGTGAATGCTTTGATGGGGAGGCCGGAGGCGCCGAGGAGGGTGAGGGATTCGCCGTTGTCGCTGAGTTTGTTGGCGGTGGGGTCGAGGGGGAGGAAGTATTCGGCGGCGACGGGCAGTCCGGGAAAGCGGAGGGCGAAGGCGGCGCTGCGGCGGGGGACGACGAGTCGGCTGCCTGGGTTAAGGCGGGTGCCGTTGGTGAAGGCGTAGGTGAGGCCGGAGGCGAAGCGGCAGTTGGTGAGGTCGATGGGGTTTGGGCTGATGTTTTGCAGTTCGAAGTATTCGAAGTCGTCGGGGGAGGAGAAGCCGGCGGTGGTTTCGGCGGCGGTGGAAGGGGCGGGGTGGTAGTGGATTTTGGAGAAGACGGTGTTGGTGGCGTCGGCGGGGGTGATGCCGCTGGTGGAGGTGATGGTGGTGGTGAGGGTGCCGGCTAGGGTGCCGTCGCGGCGGACGGCTTCGATGGTGTAGAGGTGGGTGCCGAGGAAGAGGGGGAGCTGGAGGGACCAGGCGTTTTGGGTGGTCCAGGTGACGGCGAGGGGTTCGGGGCTGTTGGCGAGGCGGAGGAAATCGATATCGATCCAGCCGGAGCCGGTGACGGTGGCGAAGGGGGTGGCGACGGAGGAGGTGGCGGGGCTGGTGCGGTTGAAGGCGACGACGGGGACGGGGGCGGAGGCGCTGGTGATGAGGTTGCGGACGTAGGTGGCGCGGGAGCGGAGGAAGGCGAGGCTGCTGGAGATGTCGTCGACGCCGAATTTGGAGTAGTGGTTTGCCCAGCGCGTTAGGAAGGTGTCGTTGAAGGAGCGGTTGAGGAAGTCGAGGACGTGGCCGTAGTAGCGGCGTTTGTTGGAGGGATCGGCGATGAATTTGGTGATATCGCCGCCGTTGGTGATGGCGGCGTTGGGGTCGGATTGGCCGAGGTAGTCGAGGTCCCAGGGGATGGCGATGCCTTTGCCGCCGGGGGGGAAGTAGATCATGAAATTGTGGGTGGAGCCGGTGCTGGCGAGGTAGTTGTCGACGACGCCGAAGAGTTGGGCGGGGACGACGGCGCGCAACCAGGCATCGACGTCGAGGGCGGCGGCGGTTTGGGTGCGGAAGGTGGTGGGGTTGGTTTGGCCGACGGCGGTGACGGCGGCGATGAGGCCGCGGTAATCGTCGTTGGGGCGGGCGTTGCGGATGAGCCAGTGCCAGCGGTAGTTTTCTTTGGGGTCGGTGCCGGTGGGTGGGTTGTAGGCTTGGACGGCGATGCCGCTGGGGCCGGGGTCGCCGCCGGTTTGGGGGACTTTGGGTTGTTCGGAGGTGGCGTTGAGGGTGCCGGTGGCGCTGATGGCGGTGAGGGCGCGGGTGGTGGGGTTGATGGTTTGGGTGAGGGGGTAGATGTATTCTTGTTTGAACATGGGGCCTTTGCTGCCTTGGTCCCATTGGCCGTTGAGGTATTCGGCGTCGAAGCGGGATTTGGAGAGGATGGCTTCGCCGAGGGCGCCGCTGCCGTTGAAGAGGGGGGCGGGGGAGCCGGTGGCGAGGGGGGGGATGACGCGGATGAGGTCATCTTCGACGGCGCAGACGCCGCCGGCGGCGTTGGTGACGGCTTTGATGAGGATTTCGCGTTGGGAGGTGACGGAGGTTCCGTCGAGGCCGTCGGTGTTGCGGTTGCCGCTGCGGTCGATGCTGATGGTTTCGTGGGCGCCGAGGAAGAGGTTATCGGGGCCGAACTTGAGATTGTAGCCGACGCGGTTTTGTTGGAAGCGGCCGTGTTCGCTGCTTTTGAGTCTGGTGGAGGCTTCGTACCAGGCGCGGTTGTCGTCGAGGATGACGGTGCAGGGGCGGTATTCGTTGCTTTGGACGTTTTCGGCTTGGTAGAGGAAATTGGCGTCGGCTCCGGTCATGACGAGGCGGAAATTGTGAGGGCGGGCGCCGCTGGGCATGGTGAGGATGGATTTACCATCTTGCCAGGGGATCATAGCGCGGCTGTTGGGGCCGGCGGCGGGCCAGGAGCGGCTGGCGCCGGCGAGGTCGGTGGCTTTGATGTAGAACTGGATTTTGGCGCCGCTGATTTGGGCGGGCACGGTGGCGCGGTAGCGGTCGCCGGTGAGGATCATGGGGGCGCTGGTGAAGGCGGCACCGTTGAGGCTGGTGAAGAGTTCTACGGAGGCGAGGCCGTCGGGGTCGGCGACGCGGAGGCTGACATCGGCGGGGGTGCCGATGGGGGGCACGGGGGGCTCGACGGTGGCGGTGTCGAGGGTGGGCCCGAGGTTGGGGACGCGCCGGGAATTGACTGCGCCGGGGGTGCCGCCGGTGGTGGGGAGGGGGAGGATGGTTTGGCGGGCGAGGCGGTTGAAATAGAGGCGGGTGTGGAGGCGGTTGCTGCCGCGCAGCCATTTCGCGCGGAACGTTAGGGTATAAGTGCTATTAGTATTGGTGCTGACATAGGTGTTGCCGGCTTTGAGGGTGGTGGAGCACTGGTTGTTCATGTGTTCGGTGGCCCCGGTGGCGACGATTTTGAGGACGGGGTTGCCGGGGGCGAAGGGGTCGTCGACGACGGTGCATTGGCGGTGGGTGCCGATGGTGCGCCAGGCGGCGGCGGTGGCGGCGGTGAAGGTGCCGTTTTGAATTAGCTCGCGGTTAGCGGAGTTGACTTCTTTGAGGCTGATGTCGTCGATGAGGATTTCGCCGCTGTCGAGCAGGCCCATGATGAACTCGTGAAAGTATGTGAGGGAGCTGGTGGTGGCGTGGGCACCGGTGCCGGTGTAGGAGAAGGTTTGCCAGGCGGTGGCGAGGGTTTCGTCGCTGCTGTCCCAGGCGCCGGGGTTGGCGTTATCGGCGCGGGGGTCGAGCAATTCCAAGCTGGGGCCGCCGCCGTCGGGCCAGGCGGTCCACTGGCCGCCGGTGCCGTAGGCGACTTGGTCGGCGAGGTTATCGGCGGCGTCGCGGAGGGTGAGGGTTTCGCCTTGGCCGGAGAGGCTGCCGCTCCAGGGGCCTTGGGCGGTGATGCCGGGGTGAAGTTGGGCGAAGGCGTCGGGTTGCCAGGCGACGACGAGGAAGCCGCCGGGGGGCAGGCTGGTGCCGGGAGGGAACTGCCAGCTGACGGCGTCGCTGAGTTTCCAGCCGCTGAGGTCGACGGTGGCGGCGCCTTTGTTGTGGAGTTCGATCCACTGTTCGGGTCCGTCTTGGAGGGCGTGGTAGAAGATCTCGTTGATGACCACGTCCTGGTTAATCGCTAGGATATTGGCGGTGCCTGGGGTGGGGGAGGTGGGGTGTCCCCAGTCGCCGGTGGGGGTGAGGCCGCGGAGGCGGGCGGTGACGGTGCGGGCGTCGCCCAAGCGGGCGCCCTGGGGGCTGAGGAGGAAGAGTTTGCTGCCATCG
>CALQKQ020000322.1 GCA_943331195.2 Akkermansia muciniphila
CAACTCAGCGCCCGCGGCGGCTCCCTCGCCCTCGCCAATGCCGCCGGCACCCTCGTCGCCACCACCTCCTGGTCCGGCTCCCCCAGCCCCGCCCAAGCGGCCCTCCGCATCACCGAAATCATGTTCCACGCCCCAGGTGCCGACGCCGCCGAATTCATCGAACTCAAAAACACCTCCCCCAACCCCATCCCCCTCACCGCCGTCCGCTTCACCCAGGGCATCGCCTTTGAATGGACCGACCCCACCGCCACCCTCGCCCCCGGCGCCTATCTCGTGCTCGTCCGCGACCCCGCCGCCTTCGCCGCCGCCTACCCCGGAGTGCCCATCCACGGCACCTGGAGCGGCGCTCTCGCCAACGCCGGAGAACCACTCCACCTCATCGACGCCGTCGGCGAAAATATCCTCAAATTCGACTACGAAGACGATTGGTATCCCGCCAGCGACGGCCGCGGCTGCAGCCTCGTCGTCGTCAATGAGCTCGCCGCACCCTCCGCCTGGGACCGCAAAACCCAGTGGCGCCCAAGCGCTCTTTACGGAGGAACCCCCGGAGCCGCCGAGCCCGCCACCCCTCAGGACAGCGACC
Source organism: Akkermansia muciniphila (assembly GCA_943331195.2). Lineage (GTDB taxonomy): Bacteria > Verrucomicrobiota > Verrucomicrobiia > Verrucomicrobiales > V1-33 > CAIZWU01. The sequence continues at coordinate 584 of CALQKQ020000322.1, forward strand.
GCGATGGCCAGGACGATGCCTTCGAAGCCAATTTCGGCTCCGATCCCCTCTCCTCCTCTAGCCATTTCGACCTCGCCGCCACCGCCGCCCCAGCCCTCACCTTTCCCGCCGCCGCCGGAATCGCCTATCAAATCGAACAAAGCTTCGACCTCGCCGCCTGGACCCTCCACGCCACCATCGGCCCCCTCGACACCGCTCAGCCCATTTCCCTTCCCCTCCCACCCCTCGCCGGCCAAACCCAATACTTCCGCGTCCGCGCAGGCCTCCCCTAATTTTCGTTTATTAACCTAAAAATAGGAGCTGAAACTCAACCATGAATCCCTTTTTCGCGATCAGGACGGGGAATGATCTGGCTTCTCTCGCCTCGGGAGGCTCATCGGTTGGGTGAGTCCCCTCTGCATTCCAAACTCTCCCCAAAATCGCGTCCGATGAACAAGCCGGGCCGCGATGCCGGAGGCATCATAGCAGGTAGCCGGTGGTTGAGCCCCGCGACACCACCGGATCCCCGTCCCAAGGCGGCCCGCACCCCGGCAGGGGTGCCAGCGCTTGAGCCCCAAAAAGGTCGACCCGCGAGCAGATAGCCTAACGCGCCATCAATCCGCGCCCATCAAATACCATAGCCAACTCACGTTTCTAGGATCAACTCAGGGCCGGGCCGGAGCCGGGCTAGCCAGGGATCCCGCAGGCGGAGCTTGCCCCGCCGACGCGCCGGGCGGAGGTGCCAGCGCTTCGAGCGGACCCGCCTGAACCGCCATCGCCTCCCGCAAACCCTCTCGGCTCGGGGGAACCGCCGCCATGGCCCCTCCTGCCACCGGCCCCGCCGCCGGGCTGGCGGAAAGCCCTGGCAATTCGCCCGAAACCACCCCACCCGCCGCCACCGAGGGAACCGCCGCCGACGGCAGCGACCCCACCCGATCCGGCGCGCTCCGCTGCATCGACACTGTGGGAATTCCCCCCAGCGCCCCGCCCGCCCCCCCTTCCAACCGCGATTCCGGCAGCACCGCCAGCCCTATCAGCGCCACCGCCACCAGCGCCGCCGTGGCCAACGTCGGACCCACCCAAGCCGAGCGCCGCGCCGGGCGGCGAACCGCCGGGGCCACCAGCGGCCGCCGCACCTCCCGCAGCGGCGGGTTCAGGCCCCGCCAGGCCTCCTCCTGCAGCGCCGCCGCCAAGCGCTGCCCCGCCCGGCTCAACCCTAGCGCTTCCGCGCGCAGCGCCGCATCTTCCAAAAGCGCGGCCTCAAAAGCGGACTGCTCCGCCGGGGAACCTTCGCCCAACAGGCAGGCCGTGAAACGGGATTGCTCAGAGTTAAAGGACATAGCTTAGAAGAATAGTTAGTTTAAAATGAAAAAGCCCTCTACCCGTCAGGAACAAGCCGCCATCTCCGGAGCCAACAAGAGCCGCAGCCGCTTCAGGCCCGTATGAATGAGAAAGCCGACATTGCCCGGACTCAGCCCCGTGATGTCCGCGATCTCCTGGTAGCTGAGGTCGTTGTGAAACTTGAGCCGCAGGACCTCCGCCTGATTGGGCGGCAGGCGGCGAAACGTCCGCAGCACCAAAGCCGTTTCATCCCGGTCCGCCGCACAGCGGTCCGGCCCCGGCCCCGCATCCGCGAGTTGGTCCACCGGCCAATCCTCAATGCTGACCAAGCGGCGGCGCCTCCGCAATAAATCCAGCGCCCGGTGCCGACACACCGTAAAAAGCCAAGCCTTCAGTCCCGGCCCATCCAGCCGAGCCGGATCCTGCACACACAATTTGATAAACGTGTCCTGCACCACATCGCGCGCCAACTCCAAGTCGCTCGTCATGTTGTAAATATAGCCCGTCAGCGAAGACTCATAGGCACGCACCGCCCGCTGCACCAAATCAGCAGTGGCGGCGGGGTCAGGGGATTCCAACATAACAGCTCATCCTACATCAGTGACAACGCCTCGTCCCAGCCTTTCCTTGGATCCATTTTCCGCCCGCCCCCCCTTTTTTTCCCGGCTCACCGCGCTCCCATCACCAAGGTCCTAGCGTGAATCCGGCGCAGGTGCTCCAGGCCGACCCCCTCCAAGCTGTCCAGGATCGCCGTCGCTCCCGAAAAATCCGAACCCTGCGTCACGGGCGACGGCACAATCACGCACGGAGCCCCCGCCGCGACCGAGGCCCGCAGCCCATTGGCTGAATCCTCCAGCACCAAGGTCTGCTCCGGGCGCAGCCCCAGCCCTTCCGCCGCCGCCAAAAATAAATCCGGAAATGGCTTGGCCCGGGCCACGTCATCGCGGCTGCGCACAAAATCAAAGTGCTCCCGCAAACCCGTCCGCTCCAACCACCCCCCCACGTGACTGCGCTGGCTGCTCGACGCCACCACGCAGGGCGTCCCCGCCGCCCGCGCCTCCCCCAGCAAAGCCCGAATGCCCGGCAGCGCATCCAACCCCACCTGCCCCGCCCGGATCCGGGCGTCCTTGACCGGCAACAAACTCGCCCAATCCACCGGCCCCCCCGTCAGCGCCTCCAGCGCCTCCATCGGATCGTAGTGCCCAAAAACCGAACCGACACACTGCACATACGTCGGCAGCGGCAAATCGTGTCCTTGCGAACGATACAGCTCCCGCCAGGCTTCATAAATAGCCGACTCCGTATCTACGATCAATCCGTCAAAATCAAAAATAAGCGCGTGCATTGTCAAAAGTAAAAAACTCCACGGTTCCTGCCCCAAAGCCTCCCCTCAGGGAAGCAAATCCAACTCGGGCTTGAAGTCCGCCGCGTGATAGGAACTCCGCACCAGCGGCCCCGAGGCCACATGGCGAAATCCCTTAGCCTCAGCCATCAGCTTCAAGGCCGCAAATTGATCGGGGTGAATGTATTCCACCACGGGCAAATGCTTCGGCGAGGGCCGTAGATATTGCCCCAAGGTCAGCACCGTGACTCCCGCCTCGCGCAAGTCGTCGAGCGCCTGCAGCACTTCGGCCTCGGTCTCGCCCAAACCTAGCATCAGTCCGCTCTTGGTAGCAATGCGATCCCCTGACATCTCCTTGGCCCGCTTGAGCACCTGCAAGCTGCGGCGATACATCGCCCGGCTCCGCACCAACAGCGTGAGCCGCTCCACCGTCTCCAGGTTGTGATTAAAAATGTGCGGCCGAGCGTCCATCACCACCTGGAGGGCCTCGTCCTTGCCATTAAAATCAGGCACCAAAATCTCAATCGTAATCCCCGGATTTTCCGCCCGCACCGCCGCAATGGTTTCCGCAAAGTGCTGCGCCCCACCGTCCGCGAGGTCGTCCCGCGCCACCGCCGTGATCACCACGTGGTTCAGTCCCATCCGCTTGGTAGCCGTGGCCACCCGCACCGGCTCATCCGCTTCCAGCGCAAATGGCTTGGCCGTCTTCACCGCGCAAAACCCGCACGCCCGCGTGCAGCGGTCCCCCGCAATCATGAACGTGGCCGTGCCCTGACTCCAGCACTCCCAGCGGTTCGGGCACTGCGCCTCCTCGCACACCGTGTGCAACTTCAGATCCGACACCATCGACTTGGTGGACCAAAAAACCGGATTCGTGGGCAGGCGAACCTTGATCCACGGGGGTTTCTTGTCCGTGTGCAGCGCTGGATCGAGCTTGGAAGGCATGATCCACCATCCTGGGAGGGCTCCGGCCGCTTTGCAACCCAGATGCGCCCCGCCCCTCTTTCCTCGCCTCCGCTTAGAGTTGGCGCAGGTAGGCCGCGCTCTGCCGGATGCTCCCTAGCGGATCCGGCGACTGGTCCTGCTCCACATGACAGTAAATCACTCCCGCCGCCCGCGCCGCCGCCAGCAGCGGCGCCGTCGCAATGATCCCATCTCCCAATTCCTCAAAAGCATCCGGCGGCACGCTGCCAAAGTTTGGCAGGGCCATCCCGCCCTTCAAATCCTTCAAGTGCACCTGCGTGACCCGCCCAGAAAGCTTCTGCAACAGCGCCACCGGATCCTGCCCCGCCACCTTCACCCAGAACAAGTCCAACTCAAACTTCATGTCCGAGGAAAACTCCGCCATAAAAATGTCAAAGCCGGTTTTCCCGCCCTCCAGAGGCTTAAACTCAAAATTGTGATTGTGATAGGCCAGCTG
>CALQKQ020000323.1 GCA_943331195.2 Akkermansia muciniphila
CCTCCCTCCTCCGCTCCTTCAAACGCATCGCCCTCTCCGACCAATTCTGGTGCGAAGGCGCCAGCTTCGCCGACTTCAACCAAGACGGCAAAAATGACATCGCCGCCGGTCCCTGGTGGTGGCAAGGCCCCGACTTCCTCCAACGCCACGAAATCTACCCCACCACCACCACCTTCCAACTCGCCCTCGGCGAACTCACCCAAGTCACCGTCCCAGGCTTCGAGGGCGGCTTGGGTAAGCAAAATACATACTCAGACAACTTCTTCTCCTTCCCCCACGACTTCAACGCCGATGGCCGCATCGATGTCCTCATCATCGGCTTCCCCGGCCAGTTCACCTCCTGGTTCGAAAATCCTAAATCCCCCGACCAACCCTGGATCAAACACCCCATCTTCCCCCACACCGATAACGAATCCCCCACCTTCACCGACCTCACCGGCGACGGCAAACCCGAACTCGTCTGCATCACCGGCGGCGCCTACGGCTACGCCTCCCCCGACTGGTCCCAGCCCGCCAAACCCTGGGATTGGCACCCCATCTCCCCCAAAAAAGGCTACGGCAATTTCACCCACGGCCTCGGCGTCGGCGACGTCAACGGCGACGGCCGCAACGACCTCCTCGAAAAAGACGGCTGGTACGAACAGCCCTCCTCCCTCGCCGGCGACCCCCTCTGGGAACACCACCCCGTCCCCTTCGCCCAAGCCGGCGGCGCCCAAATGTTCGCCTACGACGTCAACGGCGACGGCCGCAACGACGTCATCACCAGCCTCGCCGCCCACGGCTTCGGCCTCGCCTGGTATGAACAAGACCCCCAGGGCCAATTCAAACCCCACCTCATCATCGGCCAAAAACCCGAAGAAAACCCCTACGGCGTCAAGTTCTCCGAACTCCACGCCATCTCCCTCATGGACATGAACGGCGACGGCCTCAAAGACATCGTCACCGGCAAACGCTTCTGGTCCCACGGCCGCGTCGGCGACCCCGACCGCAACGACGAAGCCGTCCTCTACTGGTTCGAACTCCAACAATCCCCCACCGTCAACTTCATCCCCCACCGCATCGACAACAACTCCGGCGTCGGCACCCAACTCGTCACCGGCGACATCAACGGCGACCACCTCCCCGACGTCGTCGTCGGTAACAAAAAAGGCATCTTCGTCCTCCTCCAAGAAGCCAAACCCGCCTCCCCCGCCGAAATCGAAGCCGCCCGCCCCCAGCCCACTACCCCCAAAGCCCCCTAACGCCACCTAGCACCCCTCGCTCCCGCCCGCCCTCCCCGCCTCATGTCCCCCGCGCCCCCCCTCCCCGACCTCCCCGAAATCAGCCTCGCCGGCTTCCTCCAATCCGGCCTCGGCCTCGGCGAAACCGGCCGCCTCATCGTCCACAGCCTCGAATCCGTCGGCATCACCGTGCACACCCACGCCTGGGGCAAATCCGACATCGCCAGCGTCCCCTTCGCCACCAGCACCGCCCCCGCCCCCGCCCCCGCTCCCACCGACTCCCGCCCCCCCATCAGCCTCTTCAGCCTCAACGGCGAACACCTCGCCAGCTTCATGGGAAGCGACGGCAAAAACCTCTTCGCCGACCGCTACGTCATCTCCATTTGGTTCTGGGAACTCCCCGAACTCACCAAAGAAAGCCGCGCCGGTTTCCACTTCGTCGACGAAGTCTGGGCCGCCACCCCCTTCATCCACGACGCCCTCATCAAACACAGCGGCGACCTCCCCGTCCGTACCTTCAACCACCCCGTCCGCACCCCCTCCGGCGACGCCGCCACCGCCCGCGCCCGCTTCCCCTTCGACAACCGCTTCGTCTTCCTCTTCACCTTCGACTACCAAAGCTGCGCCAAACGCAAAAACCCCGCCGCCCTCTGCGAAGCCTTCGCCCAAGCCTTCCCCCACCCCCTCCCTACCGGCCCCCTTTGCGTCGTCAAATCCATCAACGCCAGCCTCCACCACGTCGCCGATACCCTCCTCCGCCGCAAATGGGCCCACCGCCCCGATATCGTCTTCTACGACGAATTCCTCAGCCCCGCCGACCGCGACCTCCTCACCTGGCGCGCCGACGCCTGCGTCTCCCTCCACCGCTCCGAAGGCCTCGGCCTCACCCTCATGGAAGCCATGGCCATCGGCAAACCCTGCATCGCCACCGCCTACTCCGGCAACCTCGCCTTCATGCGGCCAGAACACACCTGGCTCATCCCCTACTCCCTCGTCAAAGTCGGCCCCGGCTCCCTCCACTACCCCGCCGAACAAGTCTGGGCCGACCCCGATATCCCCGCCGCCGCCGCCGCCCTCCGCGAGGTCTTCACCCAGTCCCCCGAAGTCCTCGCCCGCGCCGCCGCCGGAGCCCACCACATCCAACAACACCACTCCCCCGAAGTCTGCGGCCACCAACTCGCCGCCCTCCTCGCCCAAGCCGCCACCCGGCAACCCCGCCCCCACAAAACCACCCGCACCGCCCGCGCCGACGCCTACGACGGCCTCGCCCGCCTCCGCGAATCCGCCAAACAACCCGATCCCCCCACCTCCTGGCTCCGCCTCCCCTCCGCCCTCAAAAACCTCGCCCGCATCAGCCAACACCGCGCCCGCGCCGAACGCCAAGTCATGTCCGACATCCTCGCCGCCATGCAACAACAAGAAGAACGCCACCGCGTCCGCCAAGAATCCCTCCAGCGCCGCCTCGACCGCCTCAGCCAAGAACTCAGCCAAACCCTCGCCCTCCTCCCAGCCCTCCCCCCCGCTCCCCTCGACCCCAAACCCCACCTCCCCTAGCGCCGCATCGCCGCATCGCCTCCTGAATCAAACACAGAGACACGCCTTGGCCCGCATGCCCAACCCGCGCTTCTCGGGAAAAGCAACCCGTTCGCCTGCCCCAACAGCCAGATTAAATCCTAACTAAACTAACATCAAATGGCCGACCTTGGGTGAATCGCTCCAGCCGCTGGCGCTCAACTAAGTAATCCGATAACTCATAGTTATAGAAACGATCCAGTTCGTTCTCCTCAACCAAAATCGCCCCCATGCGCTCGTGAAAACGCCTCACGCTGTGATTCGCCTGCCGCACCGAAAAACGAGCCCTCACAAAACCCAGCGCAGCAAACGCTAGGTCATAGACCAAGATCGCCGATCGATAGGACGTCGCCGCCGGACATTTCGGACGAAGAATCCAACTCCCCCAACAAAAAGACCGCTCCGCCAAGCGGTAGTCATATAGCCGCAGCAGGCCTTCCCCCACACCCCCAACTTCAATCACAAAATAAGCTTCGCTGCCAGCGCCATAGCGCGCCTCATAATCCCTAATCCACGCCCGTTGCGCCCCGAGATCGGCGCTGGAGGCAGAAAGATTTTGATTCCGCGCCGGGTCCAAGCGCAAACTCAAAATGAAGGCCGCATCCGCTTCCGTCACCAGCCGCAGCCTCGCCTCATCCGCCATCCGCGCCGCCATGAAGGCCGCAATGGTGGAGGCATGTAACTCAGCAGAGAACATAGCAGATGGATTGACCACTCATGAACCGCTCCCGGCCGCCGCCCGCACCAAGCCCTCCAATCCCAAAACGCCGCACGCCCAGCCGCACCACCCCCCGCGTTTCCTCGCCACCAAGCCCTTCCCGGACCGAAAAAGAAAGATAATCTAAAATACAGCGCATACTAAATAATCCAGCAAACTACGCTCCCCAGCCGCCATGCCAAGGACCTTTTTGCCATCCCCTCCACCCGCGCCCCCAGCCACCGCTCCCACCACCAAGCAACGCCCCGTCCCGCAAGCAAGCTCCGCCACCAGGCCGCCCTGGCCCCACCTTGACTTTGCCCAAGAGCCAAAGTAGTCAGCCCCCTTGCCTTGCGAGGAGTCCGCCCCCTCCCCGCGCCCCTCCCCGCATGTCCGCTACCCTGCCCCTCGTCACCATCGCGGTCCCCGCCTTCAACCACGAACCCCACGTCCTGCAGGCCCTCGACAGCATGCTCAACAGCGGCGTCCCCCAGCTCGAAATCCTCATCTGCGACGACGCCTCCACCGACCGCACCCCCGATCTCATCGAAGCCTGGATCGCGCAGCACCGCCACCGCTTCCACCGCGCCCAGCTCCTGCGCCACCAACGCAATCTCGGCCTCTGCGCCTCCCTCAACGAACTCATCAGCCTAGCCCAGGGCGAGATCATCCACGTCATCGCCAGCGACGACTATTTTCTAAGCGGCGGCATCCTCGCGAAAACCCAAGCCCTCCTAGCCCATCCCGAATGGCAAGTCGCCTTCTGCGACGGCCAGGCCGTCGGCCCCGAAGGACAAATCTACCTGCCCAGCCTCGTCGCCGACGCCCCCTTCCTCCCCGCCCAACTCACCCCCCACGGCATGGCGGAAGAATTGCTCTACCACTGGAGCCCCCCCGTCCACCAAATGTCCTGGCGGCGCCAAGCCTTCCTCGCCCACGGCGGCGAGTTCGCCTACGACCCCGGCGTCTTCTGCGAGGACTACGACGCCGCCCTCTGGGCCGCCGCCAAACAAGGCCTCGGCTACATCCCCCAAGTCTGCCAAGCCTATCGCTATCGCACTTGGCCCCAGACCACCAACCGCAACCCCATCAAAGAATCCCGCGACCGCGCCCACGTCCTCGCCAAACGCGCCCGCGCCCTCCCCCCCCGCCTCCGCCAAGCCTACCAATTGCTC
>CALQKQ020000324.1 GCA_943331195.2 Akkermansia muciniphila
GTCAGGTCATTTTCAATGAGCTGCCAGCGGTCGGCCGGAACTGCCAGTCCGCAGAGAACGAAGATCGGCTGGGAGTCATCGGAAAGGTTATTTCCGGTGTTCCCTGATTCGTCGAAATAAATGAGATGCATGAGGGTTCAGACAGCGAGGCCGAGTGAGCAAAGGATGCGCGGTTCGGTGGTGGGTTCATCGTGGAGGTTGGCCACAACCAGTCGATCGTCCAGGTGCAGTTGGGTAACCATGTCCGCCAAGTCATCAACGGCGACATTCGCGCGGAGTTGACGAGCGAGTTGATCTGCGGCTTCCGTGGTGAGCGGGTGGTCAAAGACGGATTGAATAGCGCCCCGGACCTGATCGGACAGAAATAGGTCACCCTCACGACGGCGGAGGTAGTCCTGGAGCATTTCATAGGTGCGGAAGCGGGCCCCATTGCGGGAACCGAGTTGCCTCGATGGCCTGGCGCTGCGCTCCGCCTCCACGATTTTACTGGCCTGGGAGACGAGGTGATGGTGATCCGGGCGCCGGGGCGTGGGGGGGGTCTCGGCGGTGCATTTGGCTTGGCGGAAAATGCGGACGGGGGATTCGGAAAAGGTTTTGCCTGCGGTATCCATCCACAGAAGGACGTCGTGATTCTGCGCGGTGCGCATAAAAGCGAGGACCCCTGGCGGGGTGAGCTCGGGGCGGCTGGCATCACGGACGTGGCACTTGGTGGCGAAAACGACGTCGGGGAGCGACTCGATGTCGGCACGCAGGGCTGGATTTTCCTTGATGGCCTGAGCCCAGACCTCGAAGGCTTCGGAAGTCAGATCGACTTCGTCGTCTTCCGGCTCGTCCAGGATACCAGATTTTTCGTCATAGAGGTTCCGCAGACCTTTCTCGTCCGTGGCGGTCTGATCCTCGAAGAAGGTTTCGTCAGAGCCGACCACTTCCTCGTTTTGGCGAAGGCGGTGGACAAGGCGTTGGCGGAGGCGGATGATCTGCTCAACGCCCTCGGCTGGCAGGAAGGAGAAGCACTGGATGGTATCGGATTTTTGCCCGATGCGGTCGACGCGACCGGCGCGTTGAACCAGGCGAATGATCGCCCAGGGGAGGTCATAGTTGATGACCCGGGCAGAGTCTTGCAAGTTCTGGCCTTCGGAGAGGATGTCGGTGGCGATGAGCAGCCGGCTTTGTTTTCCGGGAGGAAATTCCTTCAGCTTTTCGTTGGATTCCGGTGAAAAACGCCAGGCTTGTTTGGCGGGGTTCTCGGAATCACCCGTGGCGCAGTCCACACCGTCAATTCCTGCGGCCTGGAGTGATGACGCAAGGTAAAGAGCCGTGTCGGCGAATTGGGTGAAGAGGATGAATTTTTCCTTGGGGAACTCCACATGAACCAGCCTGATGAGGGACTGGAGTTTAAAGTCCTGGGATGGCGGGATTTCGCCGGTCTCAGCGAGGATGCCGCGCAGGGCATCGGCATCTTGTTTCAAATCCTGCAGGAGGGATTGCTTGAAAACGTCTGTACGCAGCCATTTGTAGCGCTTGGGTTGGTGCTTTTGCAGCAGTTCATAAAGCTTGGCGGCTTCCGCATGATAGTGATCCTCATCCCACTGCCCGAGGGGTGGGAGTTCTTCCAGACCATCTTCAAGGTCGAGTTCACCGTCGCCGGCATCGCGCATCCGGGTATCGAGAAGCTTCGCGTCCTGCTGCCCAATGGGGATGGGCCGTTTATTTTCGAGGGCGTGTATTTCCAGATAGTTCCGCAAAAGGTGGCGATGGATGGAGAGCAGCAGGGCATGAGCTGAGCTTTCCAAGCGCTTGAACAAGTTGGTGCGGCAGAAACCTTTCATCCGCTTTCCCGCGCGGGAAAGGTCGTCGAGAATGCTGAGCTCAGTAGCCGTGAGATCGACTGGCAGTGCGTCCTTACGATAGAGGCTGCGGCTGTAGCGTGGGAGACTGAGGCGGTCGATGATGTTGACGATATCATCCCGGAAGAGCCGTGCGCAGGGATCCGCCGGGTCCTCCGGATCAGAGCGAAATTTTACCGAGACTGGTTTTCGGATAGGGAAATACATCCTCTCGCCGGTGGGCAGGGTGAGGAAGGGGCGGCCATCTCGTTCATCGACCGTCGCATAGTTTTTGATGATGAAAGAGCGCGTGCGGCGGACGAGGAATAGGCGCATGATTTCGCGCCAGTCGTCGGGTTCGGCGCTCTTTTCGAAAGCTGACAGGGAATTGAGCGGGGTGTTTGGGTTTCGCAGGGCAAAATGAGATTTTCCCATTTTGCGGAGCATGGCCTCGGGCCGGATGCCGATGTCACTGTGCTCTCCGAGAAAAAGCCGGAGTTGTGCTCCGAGATCGAGATACGTCTTATTGTAGGGTGTGGCGGAGAGGAGAACGACCTTGGTGTCGTTCCGTTCCAGATATTCACGGATCGCCTGATAGATCTTCCCTTCACGGTTTCGGAAGTTGTGGGACTCATCAATGATGACCAAGCGGTAGCGGCGGAGGTTGGGAAGGTCCTTTTGTGCGATGCTCTGGGACATGACCTTGTGTGCCCTGAGGCCGAACTTGTGGGCGTAATCCTCCCACATGGGGGTCAGGTTCTTCGGGCACAGAATCAGCGTTTCCAGCATCTGGTCATCCGCCATGACGCGGGCGATGGCGGAAGCCACGCGCGTTTTTCCGAGGCCAACCACATCGCCCACCAGCACTCCGCCGCGTTTGTTGAGGTGCCGGCAGGCCAATTGCACGGCCTTTTCCTGAAAGGGCAGCAGGTAATGCCGGATGTCGTGTGGGACGCGGAACTCTTTGACGCCTTCCCGGGCGTCCTGAGAAAGGTGCCACGCCATTTTGAGATAAATGTGGTAGGGCGATAGCAAGCGCTCACGGGCCCAGCTTTCTTCAATAATGGCGATGAGTTCCTCGGTAATGTCGAGGCAGCGCGAATCACTCCAACGATCCTCGAACCAGGTCTGTAGCTTCGTCGCGGCATCCTTGTCGATCACGTCGATATTCAGCTCTCCCTGGCCCCTGAGTCCTGACAGAGTTAGGTTGCTACTGCCCAGATAGGCGATTATCGGATTCATGGTGTCCGGGCGATGGGCCAGGTAGAGCTTCGCGTGGAGGGTGTGTTTGAGAAAAAGCTTCACCCTGAGTTGTCCGGCTTTCAGCTGCTTTGCGAGGCGTCTAAGTCCTGCCTCGTCGGCGTCAGTTGGATCTCCGATGGTCAGCTGTTTGCGGAATTCCGCCGCGGCTTCTTTGCGGAGCTTGGCGAGGGTTTTGTTGTCCGGGGCTCTCTCCGGTTTGTTCGTCAACCAGATCCGGAGTTGATCGCGCGGAAGGGTCTGCATGCCCACCAGAAGCCGGGCGGGTGGTGGCGCATCCGGGGTGGTCGGCATGGGCCAGGTATTGACCACCTGATCAATGCAGCGCCAGCCGCGCAAGTTGAAGTAACCGACACAAAAATCGCCGCGCGACGCATGTTTGAGGGCGTGCGTCAGCCCATTGCTGTCCTCGCCATCCAAGAAGGGCGTCACGATGTTGTCAAAGATGGTTGGCATCAGTTGGGAATTTAAGTCGCAGGATTCGGTGATCTCGGATGAGCGGAGTTCAGTGCTATTTAATGGGTAGGGGAATCAGATAAAACATATAGACGTTAGTGGATTTCCGGCAAGGTATTCCTGACGAAAAACTAAACTTCGCGGGCGAGGAGGGAGGGCCGTATTTGAAAGGGAGACGAGGAAGGAGGAGGGTGAAAAAAGGTGTGGACGGCGGTGCGGCGCGCTGCGGGTTTCCGATTTTCGCCAACGGTATTCTTGATGGCACCGAGGATGGTCGGCCATTCTGATGATCCTTCGGGGAACGCGGCCAGGAACGCCGCATCCCGATGCGCGGCCGGCGTTGGCCCCAGTCGCCGCCTTGCGGCGTTCCTTCAGAACGCGGGGATCAAGGAACTTGGCTTACCCAGGGCCTTGCCCTGGGCTTGTATACGCAGTTCCTTTGGGGCAGAGGCACCGGCATTGATGAGGTCATGGGCGTTGGGACACCTACAAACCCTCGGCTTCCAACTCGCTCCTGCGGTGTAACTTATGCAAGAGTTATTCAGGAGGATGGCGGGAAAGCGCTCGTCCTGCGGCTTGGAGAAGCGGTAGAGGACCGGCGGGCCGCCTGCGCTGCGGCCCGTGATGGCTCCCAGGTATCCGGTCGCGCGTTGGTCCAAGGGCGGCATGTGGATAAACTCAAAACTGCACGACAAACCAGTCGAGTTTATCGTGCAAAAATAGCGTTACCGTTAAACTCTGCAGCCAGCCACCCGGCGGGCATCGAAGAACTCCGAGGAGATTTTGTCGGCAGCGTCGCGGCTGGCGAGGGTGAAGGGGGCCTCGTAGCGGCGCAGGACTTGGCGGGGGCCGCCGGGGAGGGGTGTCGCTTTTCTTGGTCTAGGATCGTTTTTCCATGACGCCTTCCACGGCGGTGCGGAGGAGGGTGCGGGCGGGCCAGGGGATCGGATCTAGCGTTAGGATGACTTTGGCGTCCTCGTAGTTGGCGAGGGTGAAACTGAGCCAGCGGCCGTCTGGGGAGAAGTCGGCGGCGGCGATGGTGCTCCAGGGGAGGAGTTGGAAGTGGTCGATGGGTTTCCAGAAAGGGAAGATTTCCACGCCTACGGGGGAGAGCAGCAGATA
>CALQKQ020000325.1 GCA_943331195.2 Akkermansia muciniphila
GGGATGTTGGCCCGTTGGGCCAGGGCTGTTTGGGCGTCCCTGCCCCAGGCCGTTGCCCTACCCCAGGGCGTTGCCCTGGGCTGAAGGATGTTAGCCCGTTGGGCCAGGGCTGTCTGGGCGTCCTCGCCCCAGGGCGTTTCCCTGCCCCAGGGCCTTGCCCTGGGCTGAGGGATGATGGCCCGTTGGGCCCATGACGTGTCCACGGTGCTGATCCCGGTCCTTGCCCTGGGCTAAACTTGGGGTGCCCCGTTGAAGCGCAGAAAACCAGGGCGTGGCCCGGGGCTTGGGCTGGCGTGACCGCCAGAAGTCCCTTTTGCCACATTACAAGTATGGATGATCAGTGATTTCCGCATGCGGGAATGGCCCTTGGGGGACTTTTTGCGGTGAGGTCTGGGCGGCGCGGTGCGATCATGGTGCGCCCCATCGGGCGCCGATTATGAGCGCCGATTCTGAGCGCCAACGGCGCGGCCTACGCCAGCCCAGGGCAACGCCCTGGGTATCGGGTCGAAAAGGGCATCGAGCCTGAAGGGGCGGCCTCATCGGCGGGCCCCATCGCGCACTTTTCCATGACATTTCCGCGTTGTGGGGTGCCCCCGCCCGCCGGGCGGGTCCACCGCCCACGAGGCGCCGGGGGCTTTTGACCGAGAAAAGGACTCACCCCATGGGTGAAACTCCTGAGGCGAAAAAAACGGCTCATCCCCTGTCCTGATCAGGCAAAAGGGCCCCCTAGGCAGCTTTCAACGCCTGGTTTTAGGCTTATGGCTAGCCTGGCGAGGTTCCTCGCCCAGCCATTTGAGCTGCGCCCACACCCCCACCGCGCTACGGAACTCGCGGCGGTCGACGCCAGCCCTGGGCGTTTTTACTTCCCTACCCACGGGAAATCCCCTATAGCTCAAGCTGCCCGGGAGTTCGCTCCTCGGCGGTTTTTGCTTTCCCCCCTTCTTTCACCCGCAGCCTCACCGGGCCCGTCTCCGCGCCGCGGCCCTCTGCTTTTTGCCATGTTGCCGCCTCGCCGCCCTTCCCCGGAATGCGCGGCCCTGTTGTGCCTGCTTCTCGCCGCTCCCCTCCCAGCCCACTCCCTCCAGTGGGACCCCTCCGTCTCCGCAGGCCAAGCCCTCGGCGGAACCGGCACCTTCTCCCCCAACTTCCTCGACCTCTTCTGGTGGGACGGCACCGCTAACGTGCCCTGGACGGACACCGCAGGCCGCGACACCGCGGTGCTCAGCGCCGCGCCCGAACCCGCCCCATCCCCCCCGCCGCGGGTCCTCTCCATCCCAGAAAATGCCGTCGTCGTCGCCAAGGCCCTAACTTTCGACGCCGACGGCTACACCCTCGCGGGACCCGGCAGCTTTCTCTTCCGCAATGGCGGCGACGGCACCCCGACCACCCTCACGGTGCCCCTCGGCCGCACCGGCCGCTTCACCGCCGCCAATCACCAAGACGACCCCACCCTCCCCGCCATCACCCTGGCCGGCGGCGGATTGTTAGAATGGGGACCCGCCTCCCAGGGCACCAAAATCATCCTCACCGAAGGCACCACCGTCCAGGCCCTCCCCGGCGGCTTGCGCCTCGGCCGTGGCACGCAGTTGCTAGAAAACGGCACCTATCGCCTCCCCCCTAACCTGGGAAATCTCGACTCCATCGACGACCGCGCCGCCTTCAGCGCCACCGCCGACACCGGCCTCCTCGACCTCAATGGCTCCAGCGAAACCATCGGCTCCCTCAGCGGCAACCTCCACGTCACCAATCAAGGCCTGCTTCCCGCCACCCTCAGCCTCGCCGCATCCGGCACCGCCACCTTCACCGGAGTCATCGCCGACGGCCCCCAGGCCAGCACTTCTCTAACACTCACTAGCAGCCCCGCCGCACCCCCCGAGGGCAGCCTCACCGCCATCATCGGCCGCGCCCAGCGCTATTCCGGCGAC
Organism: Akkermansia muciniphila; assembly: GCA_943331195.2. Taxonomy (GTDB): domain Bacteria; phylum Verrucomicrobiota; class Verrucomicrobiia; order Verrucomicrobiales; family V1-33; genus CAIZWU01. The sequence continues at coordinate 1,926 of CALQKQ020000325.1, forward strand.
ACCACCCTGCGCCGCGGCTGCCTCCGCCTCGCCTTCAACCACCCCGCCGCCGCCGACACCCCCGACGACCTCCTCTATCACGCCGCCCCCCAGCCCGGCCGCCTCCTTTTCGGAAGCTCCGCCTCCAGCGCCGACCGCAGCCGCGCCCTGCTCGACCTCGTCGGTGCCCCCGCCGCCGACCACCGCCAGCGCTTTTCCAGCACCCAGTTAGAACCCTGGGCCACCGCCGCCATCACCTACACCGCCAGCCCCACCGGCAGCTTTCTCCTCCAACTCGGCGACATCTCCCGCAGCCTCGGCAGCAGCCTCAACATCGCCAGCCTCAGCGGCCTCACCGCCCAAACCCCCACCGGCACCGCCGACGCCATCGTCGCCGACCACGGCCTCCCCTGGCTCACCATCGCCGGCTCCGATTGGGCCTTCAAAGACCCTACCAATACCTTCCTGGTGGCCCCGCCACTTTCCCGCTACGACGCCGCCACCGACTCCCTCCTCCCCCCCGGCGGCAACGTCAACCTGCCCTCCGGCACCAACTCCCGCCTCCACGCCGATACCTCCATCCAAAGCCTCCGCCTCAACCTCAACGAACGCCGCACCCTCGCTCTCGGCGGACACACCCTAGCGGTTTCCTCGATCCTCCTCGGCAGCGCCCTCGCCTCCTCCGGCGTCAGCCTCCAGGGCGGCATCCTCACCAGCCCCGCGAGCGAACTCCTCTTCATCCACCAAGCCAATGCCAGCTTCCGCTACAGCGGCCTCGCCGCCACCCTCGCCGACGGCCCCGCCGGACCCCTCACCTTCACCAAAAGCGGCAGCGGAGCCACTTTCCTAACTGGCAATAATACCTTCAGCGGCACCCTCCACCTCGCCCAGGGCACCCTCATCATCACCGGCGACAACGCCCCTTCTAGCATCCTCGTCCAAGGCAACGCCCACCAGTCCTCCACCGGCCCCCTCCCCGTCCAAAATAGCGGCATCACCCTCCTCCAACTCGGCCACGCCCAAGCCCACGGCTCCCTCGGCCGCGCTCCCATCACCCTCGGCCCCCTCGCCTCTTTCGCCATCAAGCGCTCCGACTCCTTCACCCTCCCCAATCCCATCGACGGCGCCGGCCACTTCCAACACGCCGGCACCGGCACCACCACCCTCAGCGGACCCGCCCACCACTACGCCTGGCGCGGCGACACCACCCTCTCCGCCGGCGTCCTCAACCTCGATAACCACCTCCACGACGATAGCAAAATCCCTGACACTTCCCCCCTCCGCCTCGCCGGCGGCACCCTCCGCCTCAGCGGCGGCCACCACCTCGAAGCCATCGGCCAACTCGACCTCAGCGCCGGTGCCTCCTCCCTAGAGCGCGCCCCCGCCACCCTCGGCCACTTCCGCCTCCACCAACTCTGCCCCCTCGACAGCCCCTCCGCCGCCGGCGCCACCCTCAACTTCGCCGACGCCGCCACCGCCGCCACCGACACCTCTAACACGAATGGCATCCTCGGCGCCTTTGCCCGCCTCACCGTCGGCGGCACCGACTGGGCCCGCAGCGCCGCCACCGCCGCCAACACCCCCATCACCGCTTTCCAAGACTACCGCCCCCTCGACCTCACTCCCGGCCAGGATTCGCACCACTCCCTCCTCACCGCCTCCGCCCACCCCCAAGGCAGCCACACCACCCACAGCCTCAAAATCGACGCCTCCGCCGCCGCCCTCCTCCTCGAGCTCGACCCCGACGCAGAACTCAACCTCACCTCCGGCGGCCTCCTCTTCACCGGCGCCCACCCCATCGTCCTCCAGGGCGGCTTCATCGAATCCAGCGCCGCCCTCAACCCCGAACTCATCCTCCACAACTACGCCACCAGCCCCGTCACCCTGCAATCCTCCTTCCGCTGCCACCATCCCAACACCCCCAGCCACCTCACCATCTCCGGCCCCGGACACACCATCCTCCGCAGCCCCAATTACTATGGCGGCATCACCTACCTCAACGGCGGCCGCCTCTCCATCGCCTCCAGCGCCAACCTCGGCGGCGCTCAAGGCACCCTCGCCATCAACGCTAGCGCCACCAATTCCCCCACCGTCACCCTCGCCAGCAGCAGCCTCCCCCGCGGCTTTGGCCCCGGCAGCCGCCTCCTCGGTCAAACCGTCGCCGCCATCTCCGGCACTACCCTAACCCTCAGCGGCAACGCCACCACCTCCCTCGGCCCTAACTCCATCGCCGCCTGGGCCACCGGCAATGGCCTCGTCCTCAACCGCGCCACCCTCCACGCCACCGCCACCTTCTCCCTCACCGAATCCAACAGCGACGGCAACGGCGGCACCGCCACGCTCCACCGACCCCTCTTCCTCCACGGCCCCGGCGCTACCCTGGAAGTCGATGCCAACCAAGAACTCACCCTCACCGGCCCCATCTCCGGCCCCGGCGGACTCGACAAATCCGGTCCCGGCACCCTCGTCCTCGCCAACCCCTCCAGCGGCAATTTCACCGCCACCGGCCCCACCAACATCCTCCAAGGCGCCCTCCGCCTCGAAGGCGCTAGCAACGGCCTCCCCTTCAATAGCGACCTCCTCATCGCCGCAGGTGCCACCGTCGACCTCAACGGCCTCAACCACATCCTCGGCTCCCTCTCCGGCCGCGGCACCCTCGCCAACCACGCCTCCGCCGACGCCACCGCCACCGTCGGCACCACCTTCTCCTCCACCACCTTCTCCGGCTCCCTCCAAGACGGCCC
>CALQKQ020000326.1 GCA_943331195.2 Akkermansia muciniphila
GCCTGCAACTTGGTGCGGGTGGCCTCGTCCAGATTGGCCCCGTCCAAAGCCTGGCGCGCCGCCTCCGGGTTGTAGACTTTCCAGGAATTGACGGTGTTCTTCAAGCTCTGCCACTGGCGCTCGGGATCTTGAATATTAGAGGCCCAAGCCAAGGCCGCGCCGGGATCGGTGGGGGCGATTTTATCGATGAGTCGGGCGGCGGCTTGGTCGCGCGAAGGGCCGGTGGGGAGCTGGTTGATCCAGGTGGAAGCAGCCAAAGTATCGCTGCCGGCCCATTGGTCGGCGACGGCGGCCACCGCGGCGTCGCGGGCTTTTCCCTCGGGCAGGCCCACCGCCCAGGTGGCGGCGGCGGAGGGATCCTGTCCCACCCAGGCGGCGGCGACCGCGCCGGCGGAACTCGTCAGGCTGGCCGCCGCTCCCTCGACGCCCTCGGCGGCGGGCATGATCGCGGCGAGGCTGGCGGCGGCTTGGCTGGGGTTGTCGGCGGCGCTGGCGTTCCACACTTGGGAAAGGGCGCTGTAGCGGTCTTCGGGGGGCAGGCTGCGGGCCCATTGCTCGGCCTCGGCGGGGGCGCGGCGGGCCCAGGAGGAAGCGATGGTGTCGCGGGCGGCGCGGCGGGCGTGGGCGTCGGCGATCTGGCCGGTGGCTCCGGCCGCTTTTTCGGGGTCGCGGTCGGCCCATTGGTTGAGGGCGGCGGCGGTGGCGTCCTGGCGAGCTTTGTCAGAATCCAAGGTGGCGGCCCAGGCGAGGGCGGCCTCGGGGTCCTTGCCGGCCCAGACGTTGGCGATATTGGATAGGGCGCCGATGGATTCAAGAGAGGCGGGCAGAGCTTGAACCATGGCCGCGGCGGCGCTGGGATCGGTTTCGGCGAGGCTGCTGGACAGGCTGCCGATGACCAATTCGCGGTCCTCCGCGGGCAGGGTTTTGGCCCAGGCCTGGGCCCCGGCGGGGTCTTGCCAGGCCATGTTGGCGGCCATGCCCTGGAGGGTTTCGCGGCGGGCTCGGCCCTTGGGCAAGAGGTCGAGGATTTCGCGGACGGTTTCGGGGCCGTTGGTGGAGGCGAAGTAAGCCATGCTGGAGAGGCAGTCCTGGCGAGTGGGGCTGTCCGCCATGCCCTTGATCCAGGCGAGGGCCGCCGGGCCGTCCTGCCGCATCCAATTCTGGGCGACGTCGCGGAGGAGTTGGCGCTGCTCGCGCGGGGGCTGGGCTTCCGCTAGGGCCAAGGCGGCTTGGGGATCGCGCGCGGCCACATTGCCGATGACCTGGCGCACTAAATTGGCGCTCTCGCTGGCCTTGGGCAAGGCCTGGGCCCAAGCGAGGGCGGCGGCGGGATCGTGCTGGGCCATGCCATTGGCGATGCTGTCCAAGGCTTGGCGCCGCTGCGGCCCGTCGGGGAGGGCCCCGGCGTAGGCGGCGGCCCCGCTAGCATCTTGGCGCGCCCAGATGGCCATCACGCTGTAGCTAGCGTAGTCGCCCGGGGCCGCCTTTTGCCGGGAAAGCAGGGTCATGGCCCCGAGGGGGTCGAGGGAAGCGAGGCGGACGGCCATGGAGCGCAGGGCATTTTGGCGAGGCCCGCCGCTCAAGGAGGCCAGGGCGGCTTCGGCGCGCTGGGGATCGCTGACCGCCAACTGCCCAAAAATGTCGCCAAGCGCCTCGCGGGACTGCGGGGTATTGTTTTGGGTGGCGTAGGCCAAGGCCTCGGCGGGGGCGATTTCGGCCCAGCGGCTCAGGAGGATGGACTTCACGGAGTCGTCGCCGGCCCAGTAGCGACCGGGCTGGTTCGCCGCTTCCAAGGCCAAGGCCTTGAGGTCGGCGGGGGCTAACTGGTCGGCGAAGGCGAGGAGTTGCGCCTGGCTGCGCCGCGGATTTTTGGCGGCGCGCGAGAAGGCGAAGAGGGATTTGATGGCGGCCTTGGGATTGGAAGGCTTGATCGCGGGGAAGGCCTCACTTTTTCCCTTGGCGACGGCACCGCCCGGGCCTGCGGAAGCGAAAACGAGAGGGCTGCCAGGCGCGGATGCCGCCGCCGCCGGGTCCCCCTCCAGCAGGGGTGACCCCGCCGGAATGAGGGGCCGGAGGAACCACCCGGCGGCGAGCCCCGCGAGGGGGAGAAAAACGAGCAGGGCGGGTTTCATGGCAGGAGGGATGAGAGGTTAGGAGAGACGCGATCAGCCCAGCTTTCGCAGCGCGGCCAAGCGCTGAATCATGGGCGGATGAGAGTAGTGCAGGAACACCGTGAGGGGATGCGGCGTTAAGTTAGAGAGCGAATCGCGGGCGAGGCGCTTGAGGGCGGCGGTCATGGCGGCGGGGCCTCCGGTGGCGGCGGCGGCGTAGGCGTCCGCTTCGTATTCGTGCTGGCGGCTCCAGAGGCCGCTGAGAATGCCCAACACCGTCTGGGCGGGTTCGAAGAGGATCATGAAGAAGACTAGGCCTAACCAGAGCACTGGCTGGGAGAGGCCAAAGGCGGCCTGCAGCCCGGCGTGGTTCAGGACCGCGCCCATGAGGAGGAAAATAAAAGCCAACTGGGCGACGGCGACGAAGAGGCGCTGCACGATGTGACCGCGCTTGAAGTGGCCGATTTCGTGCGCCAACACCGCGAGCAATTCGGGCTGCGGGTGCTTCTCGATCAGGGTGTCATAAAGAGCGATGCGCTTATGTTTGCCGAAGCCGGCGAAGAAGGCGTTGCCCTTGGTGGAGCGGCGGCTGCCGTCGATGACGAAGAGTTCGCGCACGGGAAAGGCGCAGCGCTCGGCGAGGCCCTGGATGGCGGATTTGAGGGGTCCGTCTTCCAGGGGAGTGAACTTGTTAAAGAGGGGCATGAGGTAGCGCGGGGCGATGTATTGCAGGGCCAATACTAACACCGTCACCGCCAGCCAAGCCCAAAGCCAGGCCGAGGGGAAGGTCCCAAACAGCCAGAGCAATAAGGCTAGAACGGGCAGGCCAATCCCCGCGCCGAGCAGCAAACCCTTGGCTTTGTCGGCGATAAAGACGGCCGGGGTGGTTTTGTTAAATCCGTATTTGGCTTCGATGTGGAAGGTGTCATACCACTCGAAGGGAAGGCCCAGGATCATGCCGCCGAAGTGCAGCAAGCTGATGCCGCAGAGGCCTTGGAGAATCGGCGAAGGCGTCCCGCCAGCCACGAGGGATTGCAGCCAAGGAAAACCTCCCCCTAGCCAAAAGGCTAAAAAGGCCCCCAGGCGAACCGCGCTGGCGAAAAGGTCGTGCCGGGCGCTCTCCCGGCTGTAGGCTTGGCTTTTGGCAAAGGCAGCCTCGTCAAAGACATCGCGGAAGTCCTCCGGCAAGGGCTGGCGCAGGTGTTTCACATTGAGCAGCACGGAGACGGTCTCCAGCAGGTGAAGGGCGATCACCGAGATAAGGAGGAAGAGAAACCAGGGATTGGATGGAGTCATGACGTTAGGAAAAAAAAGGGCCGCAGCGGCGGGTAAGCCCAAGCGCCCCGGGCTCAGCGCGGCGGCCGCCCCAGGTTTGTCGATGAGGCACCGTGCCCCTCAGCTCGCGGCGCGCCAGCAGCTTATCCCAGAAAAAGCGGCGGCACGAGTCAAGAATGCTGCCCGCCGAGTTACCTGGAAATTCCGGAAACAGCGGCTCAAACAGCGCCTCAAAAAAAGCGACCCGATCACCGCTTAGCACCCAAACGGCAGGGCGGCGCCCGCCTCGCTCAGGGCAAGTTGAGCTTCTGGCCCACCTTGATGAGGTCGCCGGTCAGCCCATTGGCGCTGCGCAGCGCGGCCACGCTGGTGCCGTGGCGCTTGGCAATTCCCGTGAGGGTGTCGCCGCCCTTCACCGTGACGCTGCGCTCGCCGCCGCCACTCGACGCCGCAGGCGCGGAGTAGCTTGGGGAAGCCGGGGCCGCCGTGCTCGTGGGGGCCGTTTCGTAGCCGCCGTAAGGATTGGCCGCCGGAGCCTGCCCGTAGGGATTCGCCGCCGGAGCCTGGCTGTAAGGATTGGCCGCCGCCGCTTGGCCATAGGGATTGGGCGCCGCCGCAGGGGCTTGACCATAGGGATTAGACTGCTGCCCGTAGGGATCGTAAGTGCTGGCGGCGGCATCCTTGCGCTTGAACAGCTCACAAGAGGTGGTGCCGACAGCGACGGCGGCGATCAAAGCGAAGGAAAGGGCGCGCATGGCAGGAAAAAAAGGTTGGAAAGCTGAATAAGAAAGTCTGATATCTAATCAATATTAAGCATTTGACAAGTTTTCTTTGTTTCGAGCCCGGGGAGGAGGCGCACGGCGTCGGCGGCGGCTTCGCCGAGGCGGCGGTGGCTGGCGGCATCGAAGTGCAGTCCATCAATCGGGCTGGGAACCACGAGCGGCTGGGCGTCGAGGAAGGGGCAGTGGAGTTGCCGCGCCACAGTGCGGAAGTTATCGGGCAAGCGGCGGGAGCGGGCGGCGGCGTCCTCGAACTTTTCGGCGAGCGCGGGAAGGTGCTCCAAGGAAGCCACCGTGGGGGGGCAAACCAGCAGCACTTGGGGAGCGCTGCCGCCGGGACCCGCCCCGGACTGGCGCACCAGGCGGACCAGGGCGGCAGCACCGGCGGCGATTTCCCCGGGCGGAGCATGGAAGACGGTTTTGAGGTCGTTGGTTCCTAGCATGATGATGACTAGGTCCAGAGGTTGATAGGTTTCCA
>CALQKQ020000327.1 GCA_943331195.2 Akkermansia muciniphila
AACGGAAGCGGAGTGGGAAAAAGCGGCACGCGGCGGAGTAAGCGGGAAACGCTTCCCTTGGGGCACGGATACGATCAGCCACAGTCAGGCAAATTATTACGCCCTTTCCGGCTACAGCTATGACCTCAGCGGCTCAGTGAACAACTACCATCCCTCATACGCCACAGGTTCGTTTCCCTACACGTCACCCGTGGGGAGTTTCGCCGCCAACGGGTATGGCTTGCATGACATGGCGGGGAATGTTTGGGAGTGGTGCTGGGATTGGTATGGAGCGACCTATACCATCGGGGCTACCGATCCACGGGGTGCCACGTCGGGCTCGTACCGGGTGTACCGGGGCGGCAGTTGGGGCAACGACGCGAGCAGCTGCCGCGCCGCGAGCCGCTACTACACCACCCCGGCGTTCACGCTCAGCTACTTCGGGTTTCGCCTGGCCCGCAGTTCAGTCCCCTAGACAGCCAGCAGCGAGCGAAACGAACGGAACGGAGCAGCGTAGTGAGGGACGAACGAAGCAGCGAAGTGAAGGGAGTGGAGCGGAATTTTCATGAGGACGCTACGAAAGAAACACAGAAACAAAAAAGCAAAGGGGAGAAGCCCTTGGGAAATTTTTTTCAAAAAATGAGGTATGCCATTTGAATTCATCCAGATTCCAGCGAACGGCCAAGGCAATGCCAAGGAGGAGCTGAACAAGCTCTTGCGAGGCGGGAAAATTGCATCCGTGCGGAAAGAGTTCGTTTCCAATGGTGAGGACTCGTTCTGGGCGTTTTGCATTGAGTTCCTTGATGGTTCTTTGGGAGTCATGGACAAAGGCCGCAGCGCCACGAGCGGACCCAAGATTGATTACAAGGAGTTGCTCAATGAGGCAGACTTTGCTGTATTTGCCCGCCTGCGGGATTTGCGCAAAGTCATCTCCGACAAGGAAGCCATTCCCGCGTATTCGATTTTCACCAATGAGCAGCTTGCCGCCATGGTGACGGGCAAGGCTGATTCGTTCACGGCAATGGGATCCATCCCGGGGGTGGGTGCGGCCCGCATTGAGAAATACGGTGCCGCGTTTCTCGCCAGCCTCACGGGCAAGGAGGCGGCGAAGTGAAACGCCTCGGCAACCTGTGGCCCGGCGTGATCGAGCGCGGCAATCTGCTGCGGGCGTTCCATCAAGCGGCACGCGGCAAGCGGCAAAAGCAGGAGGTGCGGCGCTTCGCGGAAGATCTGGACGGGAACCTGGATCGCCTGCGCCAGGAAGTGATTGAGCGCCGCTTCGAGATCGGGAAGTTCAATGTCTTCATGGTGTATGATCCGAAGGAGCGGACGATCCACGCGGCGCGTTTTGTGGAACGGGTTTTCCACCATGCGCTGATGAACCTGTGCGAACCCGTGCTGGAGCGGCAGGCGGTTTTTCACAGCTATGCCTGCCGCAAGGGCAAGGGACGGCTCAAAGCCATCGATGCCGCGCAAAATGCGGCTCGGGGCCGGGCGTGGCACCTCAAGCTGGACATCCGGAAATACTTCGAGTCGATCCCGCAGGAGCGGCTGATTTCGAGGCTGCACCGCTTGTTCAAAGACCCGGAGATTCTTCATTGGCTGGAGAAAATCCTGCGTGGTCATCGCCCAGAAGAGGGTAAGGGCCTGCCCATCGGCAGCCTGACCAGCCAGCATCTAGCGAATTTCTACCTCGGTCCGCTGGATCGCTTTTGCCATGAACATCCGGCGGTGAAGGCGTATTGCCGCTACATGGACGACTTTGTCTGCTGGGGAGACGACAAGGCGGTAATGATCGCGCTGGGCAAGGAAATCCAATCCTTTGTAGAAAAGGAACTCGGACTCGGGCTGAAACACCCGCCTTGCCCGCAACCCACAGGGCGCGGCATGGATTTCCTAGGCTACCGGATTTTTCCGAGCCATGTGGAGCTCAAACGCCGCAGCAAGGTCCGCTATTGGCGCAAGCTGCGTCTTCTGCACACCCTGCACGAGGACAACATGATTTCCTCAAAGGCTCTGCAGGAGCGCCTCACGGCGCTGACGGCCTTCGTCCTGCCGGTGCGCTCGCACGGTTTCCGGCGGGGCGTGATGGAAAAACTCCGGTCGGCGGCCATCGGGCACGAACCGGGTGAACCGGGGCGGCAGTTGGAACAACAACGCGAACAACTGCCGCGCCGCGAACCGCAACAACAACACCCCGGCGAACACGAACAACAACATCGGGTTTCGCCTGGCCCGCAGCTCAGACCAACGGGGTGGATGCTCCCGTCATGAGCATGGGACTGAACCGGCCGCCGTCCCGCTCGTATCCGGTCTTCGGAGGCGACAAAACGAAAAAGCGCCCGCCTGGTGCTGGTAGTCCCGTGGATGCGGGGTCGAAGGCTCCGGGCGGGTTCCTTTTTGTGGGAGTTGCCTGCCTTGCGCTGCTCTGGCAATCCACGGCCAGTGCGGTGGTGGTCGGCGTGCCAGACCTCAACTTGTCGCGGTTGATCGGCGAATCTTACGCAGGAGTGGGCACACTCGAAGTCATGGAAACCGGCGGTAGCTACCGAGGAACCGGAGTTTTGCTCAACGACAGCTGGGTGCTGACGGCGGCGCACAACTGGGACGCCGGAGCCGTGACCCATCTGGCATTTTCCATCAACGGCCAGCGGCATCAGGCGGCGGGCTGGGTCCAGCATCCGGGCTGGGACGGGAGTTTCTCGCCACTGCAAGGGTGGGATGTAGGACTGGTGAGACTTGCGCAGCCAGTGGCGGGATTCAGCATGACCCAATTATATGCGGGAAGTTCCGAACTGGGGATGGCGGTGACGGTGCTCGGAGCGGGTCTCTATGGGATGGCGGCAGACCCACTGGATTCCAATAGCGGGGGGGCGATTTTAGGGATCACCAATACGATCGACCGCGTGATTTCACTGGCGGGCCTTCACGGCACCGGAGGATTGCTGGTTTACGATTTCGATGGCTGGCTGTCCGCAAGAAACAGTCTGGCGTTGGCGGTGGCGTATGATGCCTTTGGCCAGCCCTTGGCAGGGAACGGGAGCATCCTCGGCAGCGGCAGTTCGCCTGCGATGAGCAGTCTGGAGGGGACCTCGGCGCTGGGGGACAGTGGAGGGCCAGCCTTCGCAGACTTCGGCAACGGCCCGGAGTTGGTGGGGATCGTTTCGTGGGGAGTGAACCCCACCGAACCGGGAAACCTCTACGGCAGCGGCTACGGGGATGTGGGTTACCTGATGCGGGTATCGTCCCTTCAGGGATGGATCCAAGGTGTGATCCCAGAGCCGGGAACCGCCATGCTTACTATTGCCGGATTGGCCGTGTGCATCAGGCGAAAGCGCTGAGGAACTGCCCCTTTTGCCTGACTCAGAATCAGTATTCCGGGCGTGCCAATCTCAAGGTGCGAAAGGCGGCCATCCACCTGCACCTGGATGGACCACTCTGCTGGTGAATTGTAAGCGTCACGGCTAGCACCGTTTGAAAGGTTCGGCAAATTACCGGGTAATTTGCGTTGCCCTGCGGCTCGCCGCGAAGGCCAAAAAGGAGGAGCTGGCGGCCTTGCTCCTCGAAGTGAGGGGCGAAGACCGGCGGTTTTCAGGCCGGGAGTAGGTAATTTAGGATATTCATAAATTACCGGCTGGGGCGAAGTGGCACTTCCCCACTCCAGTGAATTTCAATCCTTCGCCCTTGTGCGGAATTGCTGCAATGCAACATTGCGGCATGACAACCGTAGTCCCCATCAGTAAACGGGGGGCAATTACCCTCCCTCCCGCCCTTCGGCGTAAATTTGGGTTCGGATCGGGGGCCAACCCCTTGATCCTGATCGAAGAACGCGACGGGGAAGTGATCCTGCGCCCGGCCTCGGCCGTCACGGTGCGGGATATCCCAGCCGAAGTGATTCAGGGATGGATCACAGAAGATGAGGCGGGAATGCGCGAATTTGAATCCCTCGCGCGCCCCTCATGATGCTGTTTTTGGACACCAGCGTCCTGCTGGCCGCCTCCGGATCCGCCACGGGGGCCGCCCGTTTTGTCTGCCGGAACGGGGCAGGGAAGGGATGGACCCTGCTTACCTCGGGCTACTGCCTCCAGGAAACCCTGCGCAACCTCCCCAAAATCGGCCCGAATGCGGCCTCCACGTGGGAAACCGAAATCCAGCCAGTGCTGCAACTGGTTCCGGACGCCCTCGCCATGGGGGAACGAGCGCTGGTTTTTCCCAAAGCCAAGGACCGCCCGGTGGTCATCACCGCCCTCGCCGCCGAGGCCACCGTCCTACTGACGCTCGACCGGACCGATTTTCACGGAGCGCTGGGGCGGGACATTTACGGGATGAAGATCCGGACACCGGCGGATTTCCTCATAGAGCAGCGCAACGCGGGGCTGATTTAGCGGATTGGTGGTGATTGCACAATAACAAGGCAAATTACCGGGTAATTTGCGTTGGCTTCAGGTGGAGGTTGCGGTCAGTGCGGCGGCCCGGGCGTGCAGGCGGGGCAGGGCCTCGGTGCGGCCCAGCCATTCTAGGGCGGGGAGGAGGTCGACTCCGTGGGCTTGGCCGGTGGCGAGGACGCGGAGGGGGAAGAGGAGGGCGCCGGGTTTGATGGCGAGGGCGGCGGCGGCGGCGGCGACGGCGGCTTGGATGGAGGCGGCGGACC
>CALQKQ020000328.1 GCA_943331195.2 Akkermansia muciniphila
CCCGACAAATCGCCCCCCAGCCGCAACCGACCCGCCCCCGCTCAGTCCATAAACGCCCGGTGCCACAGCTCCAAAATGACCAGCGACATCACCTGCTTGAGATAAATAAACTCCCTCGTCTCCATCCGCTCCAGCAGCGCCGCCACCCGCTTCGGCTCAAAATAGCCCCGCGCCCGCACCTGCGGTTCATTCAGCGTCTCCGCCACCAGGCGGCGAAACTGCGGATGTTGGAAAAAGAAGTCTAACGGCAAATAGAACGGAATCTTCGGCCGCCCATTGGGACGGTTGCGCGGCATCCCCGCAAAATACTTGTCCGCCAACTGCCGCTCAATCCACTTGTCCGTGCCCCCGCGCAACTTGCACGACCCCGGCATCCGCTGCGCCAATTCAATCAAGCGATGGTCCAAAAAGGGCAATCGATACTCCAAGCTGTGCGCCATGGTATTCTTATCCTGGCGAATCAAGGCCCAGTCCTGCAGCCACTCGTCGTATTGCATCCGCAAGAGCCGATCCAAAAATGGCGCCTCCTCGACCCGCGAAACCGTCGAAGCCGAAGGCTGGAAAATCGCGCGCTCCTGCGGCATCCACGCTTCCGAAGCCAAGTGCTTAAACGATTCCTTATACAAGTCGCGCCGCTCGTCCTCCATCCAGAGCGTCCTCAAGGCATAAAAGTTAGCCATCGGATGGCGCCGCCGATACTGCCGCAGAAAATCCACCCCCCGCTTCTTCCCCTGGCTCCCGAGGTCCGCAGGAAAGTTGAAAAAGCGATTCAACAGCGCGTGCGGCATCGCCTGCACCGCCCGCCCCGCCCACGGCGCCAACGGCCCCAACTTCTGCGCCAGCAAGATCTTCTTGTGAAAATCATAGCCCGCAAAGCACTCGTCAGCCCCCTCCCCTCCTAACACCACCTTCAAATCCCGCGCCGCCCCCTCCGCCAACTTGTGAAAAGCGATGATCAGGGCGTCTCCCACCGGCCGATCCATGTGGTGCACTATCGCTGGCAAGCGGTCAAAGTCGCTCGGCTCCACCTGAATGGTGTGGTGCTTGGTCCCCAAAAAAGCCGCCGTCTCCGCCGCATCGTGGGTCTCGTCGATGGGGCTGTTGAAGCCGATGCTGTAGGTGTTCACCGAAGGCGCATGCTTCCGCATCGCCGCCACCACCAAACTGCTGTCCACCCCGCCCGAAAGATAGGCTCCCACCGGCACATCGCTACGCATCACCAGCCGAATCGAATCCTCAAACAACTCCTCAAACTGCTCCTGCCACGCGGCCTCAGATTGCACCTCCCGCCCGTCGTGCAGCGGACACTCCCAATACCGCTCAATCACAAAGTTCCCGTCCGGCCGATGGTGCAGGCAGTGCGCCGCCGGCAGCGTGTGGATGCCCTCAAACATGGTAGCCGGCTCCGGCACATTGCGCAGCGTCAAATAAGCATCAATCGCCTCCACCCGGCAGCGCCGCGGCACCTCCTGGCTTTGCAGCAAACTCTTGGCCTCGCTCGCAAACAAAAAGCGCCCCCCCGCCGCATGATAATAGAGCGGCTTCTGCCCGGTGCGGTCCCGCCCTATCCAAAACTCCCCGCTCGCCGCGCTGTGAATGCAAAACGCAAACATCCCATTCAAGCGCCCCAGCACCCCCTGAAGCCCCCACTCCTCAAACCCATGCAAGATGCTCTCGGTGTCGCTCTCCGTGCGAAACACGTGCCCCTTCGCCACCAATTCCGCGCGCAACTCCCGATAATTGTAAATCTCCCCATTCAGCACAATCGCCAGACTGCGATCCTCATTGTAGATCGGCTGCCACCCCCCGGCCAAATCGATGATGCTCAGCCGCCTCATCCCCATGTGAAAGCGCTGCTCCGGCCGATCATAGCGCCCACTCCCATCCGGCCCCCGATGCCCCTGCACCTGCCCCATCTTCTCCAGCAAACCATCCTCGCTGAATCCAGAAAAACCGTAGATGCCACACATGGAAATAAAGAATAAAAGCAACCCTCAAGCCCAGGCCAAGCTCCCGCCGACCCCTCCCATCCTGACCCCAAGAAAACCCCGCGTCGAACGCAGATTTACCTCACCCCGCCTCCATAACCACCTCCACCAGCCAGCCCTGCAACCTAACGAACAACTCATACTGAAACCAATATTCCAGCGCCCCCGTCTCCATCAAGTGCGCCAGATCCGGAAGCTGCTCAGAATCAATCCCATGCCGCGCCGAAAGCACCAAGCGCGCCTGATTCATCGCCCGAAACCACCCCTCCACATGTTCCGCCGGAATCGTCAGCGCAAAAAAGGCCTGCTCCTTCCCCTCCTTCCCCTCCGCCGCGCCCTCCGCCTGATCCGCCGGATCCGCCGCCGCCCCCGGCTCCTCCTCCAAGCCCGCTAAATCCTCCAGCACCACCGCCAAATTCCCCGCAAAACTTTCCCGCAACTCCGGCACCACATATTCCACCCAATCCATCGCCATTTCCGGCGTCAGCTCAGATTCCGGAGCCAAGCGCGGCAGCAGGCGCTCCTCGCTCACACGATCCGCCCCATAATCCGCCAAGCGCGGCAAACTGCGAAAGGTGTGCACGTCCCAAGCATTCAGCCGGGTGAAGCGCACCGCGCCATCGGATCGTTTCTGCAAGTGCATCGGCTTAATCGCTTTAAAAAAAAGGAGGACAACATCAACATCGCCAAGGCCAATCAGCCCCTGGCCCCGCCGGGCTCAACCGGCTTTTTTCATGGAACTGAGCAACTGGTGCTCCTGGAGTTGCTTCACGTAAAGCTCCGCCTGCTCCCGCGCCCCCGTCCACACGATGCAGCTCCCCCGCTGGTGCACTTGCAGCATCATCTCCACCGCCTTCTCCTGGCTGTAGCCAAAAATCCGGCGAATCACCAAGGTGACGTACGACATCAGATTCACCGGGTCATTGGAAACCACCACGTGCCACGGCTGATCCAGGCCGCTCTCCGGAGCTTCCTCAACCTCGGTCCCCTCCTCCGTCCCTGGCAGGGCCGCCGCGCACGCGCCGCGCGGCCAGCGCCGCTCAGCGGCCAACGGCGGAATCATGAGGGGCGACGGGCACATGGGCGGCAATCAAAGCAGCAAATTGACTCATCACGGAGCGCGAGCGCCGCAAAAATTCTTCTACCGAAAGCACACTCCGCTCATCCGGGCGCGCCGCCCGCCACTCGCAGTAAAGCGCCGCCTGCAACATCGGCAAATGCGCCACATGAAAGGTGTGCGCCTGCAAAGCCAACACGGTGTGAAATTCCCCAGCCGCCGCCCCCGATCCCACCGCCGCCGAAAGATGCGGCAACACATCCATATGCTTTCCCCCCCGCTGCTTGCCCAGCCACGCCCGTCCCGCCGCCGTGCTGTGCTCGCCGCCTCCCAAAACCCGATCCGCCGCCAGCACCGCCGCCACATCTCCCGCCTCGGCCGCCGCCCGCACCGCCAGCAAATGCGGCGCAATCTTCCCCACAAACACCCGGTTCGCCCAGGCATCAAATAACCCCATCTTCCACGTCAGCTTCGCCGGCACTTCCGTGCCCGTAAGACAAAGCCGCACCGCGCGGATCACTTCATCCGCATCGCCGGGGGACACTTCATAAACAGGATTGGAGTCTGACATCATCCCCCAACATGGCGGCACCCACGCAAATTTCAATGCCAGGGGTGCCCTCCCGCAAAAGAACTTGCCAGCGCCCGCTCCCCCTCAGCTCAAACCGGCCACACCGCCCCCAAAATCCCCTCCTGAAGCCGCTGCATCTCCGCAAAGCCCGCCTCGCTCTCATCCTCGTGCCCATTCAAATGCAGCAACCCATGGATCAAATAGAGCGCCAACTCCCGCCCCGGCGCCTCCCCATACTCCGCCGCCTGCCGCCGCGCCGTCTCCGTGCTAATCAAAATCTCCCCATGCGCAAAGGTAATCACATCCGTCGGCGTGGCGTCCCCCAAAAACTCCCCATGCACCCGCGCGATCGTCGCATCGTCCACCAACGAAACCTCCACCTCCTCTAGCCCCGGCAAACTCGGCGCTTCCGGCCCCGCTGCCGCCAGAACCGCCCCCAGCGCCGCCATTCCCACCGCCCGCAATCCCACCATATCCACCACCAAACACGCCTGGTGATCAAACAATTGCAGCTCCAGCCCCGATGTCATCCTGCCCCCTCGCCCAGCTTCACCCCCTTGTCACCGCCCATTTATCTACCCCTCCCCCCAGACAAATCGCCCCCGCCTCACCCGTATTTCCGCCGCCCCATGCACCCCGCCCTCCTCTTCCTCGCCCTTTCCCTGGCCCTCCTCCTCCCCGCCGCCGCCGCGCCCCCCCTCCGCCACGCCGACCTCATCGTCTATGGCGGCACCTCCGGCGGCATCACCGCCGCCCTCCAAGCCCGCCACCTCGGCCGCACCGTCATCCTCATCGAACCCACCCAACACCTCGGCGGCCTCACCACCGGCGGCCTCGGTGCCACCGACATCGGCCACAAAGCCGCCATCGGCGGCCTCGCCCGCCAGTTCTACCGCCTCATCAAATCCCACTATCGCCACCCCTCCGCCTGGATCCATTCCCCCCCACCTCCCGACCTCGCCGAAGACACCCAGTGGACCTTCGAACCCAAAGTCGCCTCC
>CALQKQ020000329.1 GCA_943331195.2 Akkermansia muciniphila
ATGATCCTTAAGCGCATTGCCGAAACCCTGCGCCGCCTGAAAGAAAGCCGCACCCATCTGCCGCAAAGCTCCATGGGCCTAGCCATCGCCTACACCCTCAACCTCTGGCCCCAGCTTCAGGTCTTCCTGGAGGACGGCCGCATCAGCATCGATAACAACCCCGTCGAAAATGCGATACGGCCCACCGCCATCGGCAAGAAAAACTGGCTATTCATCGGCGAAGCCGAAGCCGGGGAACGCGCCGCGATCCTTTACACCCTCATCGAATCCTGCCGTAGCCACGGACTGGATCCCTTCGCCTGGTTGCGCGATGTCCTCACCCGCCTGCCCACCATGACTGTCAGCCAGATCTCCGAACTCACCCCCGCCGCCCGCACCGCCGCACCCCGAGCCGCCTGAATCCCGGTTGCGGCGTCAACTCAAAGACGACGGCACCTCGCGCACCGCTTACGTTCTAGCAGAGGATGTGAACAACGTCGATCGCAGCCATTCCGTCTGGAGGGAGGAGGCTTCCCTGGTTGGTGGCTGCGCGGCTGGTAAACCACGAAAGGAAAGTGCCGCATCTCGGTTGATCGACGCCTCGCGGATACCTTTGTCTGGTTTTCCCAAGACCTCTGGGTTGAAGTATTTCCTGTTCAGTGTTTTTCCGATACCCTGACCCTAGCAAGGTGCCCCAAGGCTCAGCCGATGGGCGATGGTTGGTGGGGAATGTGGGGCTGAGGCTGGTGGGCTGCGGGTGTTTTTGTGGGCAGAGCGGGAGAGGATGGCGGTGGTGGCGGAAAGGCGGGGCGGGTTTGGCGGGGAGTTGCTCGGTGATTTCGGTTTGCCAGGCGGCTTCGGCTTCGGCTTCGGCTTCGTTGGGAGCGAGGACTGCCTTCGGGGGGGCGCTGCGGCGGGGTGGGCGCGGGAGGAGCGCATTTGGTCCTCTCATGCCCTGCCAGCAACACCGAGTTGGGGTGTTCCAGCGGGTGTCACTTGTCTTTTCAAGATCGCTGGGACACGACCTCAAGTATCCCCTGGACTTATGGGGTGAGCATTCCTTAATGATTGTGACTTATGCCCCGCGAGCCAGTCGCAGGACTGGTCTTATCATAGGATCCAACCCAACCCATTAGCCGTGCCCTTGTTACCCTCCCGAACACTCTGTGCTATCGCCTTGGCCTGCCTGGCCGCTTTCGGCGGTGCCCGCGCCGATGAGATCAGCCTCGCCGAAGCGCAGAGCATCGCGAAGGAAGCCTGGTTATATGCGTATGCGCCGATTCAAGGGTACCAGACGATGTACAACCAGAGTCAAAATAAGGAGTTTTCGGGGTATGTGGGCGGGTTTAATCGGTTCCGCCACTACTCGCGTTCCTCGACGCCGGCTGATACGGACATTGTCACCCCTAACAACGACACTCCTTATTCTTGGGCATGGCTGGATCTTCGGGCGGAACCGATGGTGCTGGCTTTGCCTGCGGTGCCGGGGCCGCGTTATTATGTGAACCAGTGGTTTGACCTCTACACGCACAACTTCGCCTACACTGGGGTGCGGGCCACGGGGCGGGCGGCGGGGCATTACCTTTTTGCTGGGCCGACGTGGAAGGGGGCGGTGCCGGAGGGCATCACTCAGGTGTTCCGCGCGGAAACCGAGTTCGTCGGCACGCTGACCCGAACCCAGCTCGATGGCCCCGAGGACATTCCGGCCGTCCAGGGGATTCAGGCGGCATTCCAGCTCATTCCGCTCTCGACGTTTACGGGCAAGCCAGCGCCGGCGGCGGCGGCGGAAGTGGCCTGGCCGGCTTGGGATGCCAAAAAAGCCGAGGGCATCGGTTTCATTTCCTATCTCAATGCGCTGCTTCCTTTCATGCCTCCCGTGCCCTCGGAGCGGGAAGTCTTGGCCCGCTTTGCCAAGATCGGGATCGCTCCTGGAAAAGCCTTCGTTCCGGAGCAACTCGAGCCCGCGCGGCGCCAGGCCTATGAAGCGGGCGTGGAGGAGGCGGCCAAGGAACTCAAGGCGATCGCTCTGAAGCAGACCGACTCTAAAACCTTCTTCGGCACCCGGGAAGCCTTGGGGGCCAATTACATCATGGAGCGCTCGCTTGGGGCCATGCTGGGGATTTACGGGAACACCAAAGAAGAAGCGGTTTATGCGAGTCAGCAAACCGGTCCCGATGGCAAGGTGTTGGACGGCAGCAAGCATTGGGTACTGCGCTTCGAGCCCGGCCAGCTGCCGCCGGCCGACTTATTTTGGTCGATCACGATGTACAAATTGCCCGAGCGCTTGCTAGTAGACAATCCGATGGGCCGCTATTCCATCGGCGACCGCACGCCTGGCCTGCGTTTAGGCGAGGGTGGGTCGCTGGAAATTTACATCCAAAGCGAGGATCCCGGGCCGGAGAAGGCGTCGAACTGGTTGCCCGCTCCGGCGGGGCCGTTCTTTTTTGTGGCGCGTTTCTACGGCCCCAAACCTGGGTTGATTGACGGCACCTGGAACTTGCCGCCCCTGCTCGAAAAAAAGTAAACCCTTAGCCTTCTAACTTCTTATGAAAACGATCTTTCGTCCCGTCGTTCCGCTTATCGCCCTGCTGGGCGGGTTCACCCTGGTGAGCTCGATGGCTCAACCCTTGCCAACCAATGGGGTTATCTCTAGCTCCTTTGGGAAACTAGAACTAAAAAATGGGTATCCGACCAAGGAGACGGCGACGGCGATTTTTCGCGAAATCGACTTCCAGCGGGCCTGTCAGGCCTACCTTTGGGCGCTGCCCTTGATGGCCATGCAACAGTGGCAGCAGGAGCATCTGACGAAGTTTGCCGCCGGCAATCTCGACTATGTCGACTACCTCACTTTTCAGGACAAACTCGGCCTGCTTACGGCGAATGCGACGACGCCCTACATCATGGCGTTTCCCAATATGGAGAAAACCGGTCCGCTAGTGTTTGAAGTCCCGGCGGGGGCCACGGCGGGCGGTTTTACTGATTTCTGGCAGCGGCCGATCACCGATTCGGGCCAAACCGGGCCGGACAAAGGGCAGGGTGGCAAATACCTTATTCTCGGGCCTAACGATGAGGACATCCACCCGGAAGGCTATTATGTGTTCCGCTCGCCGACGGTGAATATTTGGTCGGCGCACCGGGCGCTGGATCCCGATCCCGCCAAAGCCCAGGCCCTCATCAATGGCCTCCGCATTTATCCCTACAGCCAACGGAACGATCCTCCAGCTACGCGACACATTGCACCGGCCGGGCGCAAGTGGAGCGGCGAACAGCCGCGCGGCCTCGCTTATTGGGAAGGGCTATCGAAAATCATCCAGCAGGAACCAGTCATTGAGCGGGATCGCCTCATGATGGGAATGCTGCAGCCTTTGGGGATCGAAAAAGGCCAGCCGTTCGCTCCGAGCGACTCCCAGAAACAACTTCTCGCTGAAGCGAGCCAGGTCGGTGAAGTGATGGCGCGCGTGATCGGTTATGAAAAGCGCTTCAAAGACGTGAAGGTCTGGCCTGGCAAAAACTGGGAGATATCGCTCTGCCTCTCGGAAACCAATCAGGAGGCTCCGCACCATACCCAGCTTGATGAGCGCAGTTCGTGGTTCTACGAAGCGGTGGGCGTTTCGGTTGGGATGATGGGCCGCACCGTCGGGTTCGGCCAGGTATATCTGGAGTCCTCCAAGGATAGCGAGGGCCAATGGCTCGACGGCAGCAAGAGCTACAAGCTGACCGTGCCTAAGGACGCCCCCGTGGCGCAGTTTTGGTCGTTTACGGTTTACGATAACGAATCCCGCTGCTTCGTCGATACTGGGGTGGCACCAGATCGTTCGTCGCGCGACAAGATTGTCAAAAACGCCGATGGATCGGTGGAGCTGTATTTTGGACCGGAGGTGCCTGCGGGCAAACCGGAAAGCAACTGGATCAAAACCCTTCCGGGCAAGGGCTGGTTCACCTACTTCCGCCTTTATGGACCGACGCAACCTTACTTCGATCGATCCTGGGTGCTGCCCGATATTGAAGTGATCAAGTAAGGCTGTGCTGGCCAGTAAGGTTGAGTTTTTTGCAGGGGGTCTCCAGATCGAATTGCCAAAGACTTGACCCTGCGGCATCGGCCGGAGCAGGCTTGCTTCTGGGGGCGAACGGATCAACCCGTCCTAGCTTTTACTATTGACCTTTTTGAAGCGCCGAGGGGCTTCCATCTCCAAACCTAAAATCGAGTACTTATGCATTATCCTATGAAATGGTTTTCTACCGCATGCCTCATCGCTCTCGCCACGAACGCCTTGTGCGCCCAGGAGGCGGACCTCGCGAAAAAGCTCGCCAATCCGGTGGCCGACCTCATCAGCGTGCCGATTCAAAGCAATCTTGATTTCCACGTGGGGCCGGGGGGCGGGACGATTTCAAGAACCAACGTCCAGCCGGTCATTCCGCTCAGCTTGAACAGCGAGTGGAATGTCATCTCCCGCACCATCCTTCCGATCCTCGATCAGGAGGGTCTTGATTTCGCTGGATCCACGGATGCGTTTGGGCTGGGCGACACGCTGCAGAGCTTTTTCTTTTCGCCTAAATTGAGCAATCCGATTTGGGGGATTGGTCCGGCGCTGCTTATTCCTACGGCCACGGAC
>CALQKQ020000330.1 GCA_943331195.2 Akkermansia muciniphila
CTTGGAAGCCGGGGGTGCCGGTGCCGGGCAGGGTTAGGGTGCCGGAGGTGGGCAGGGCATCGAAGGATTCGGCGAGGTGTCCGGTGAAGTCGAGGGGGGCGGGGGAGGCCAGGGCGGCGGTGCTGAGGCAGGCGAGCAGGGCGAGGATGGGGTAGGTGAAGGACACATGGGATGGGTGGTAGGGTTTGGGGTTTCAGGCAAATAAAACGGGGGGTGGATGGGTGACGAATTTGACATAGATCGGGGTTCTTTTTTCAAAGATAGGGAGGGGTGACGATATCGTTTCCCGAAATGATGCTCGGTCGAGGGAGAATGGGGCATGGTGGCAACCTTGGCCTAACTGGCTTTCTTTTTTTCAATCTTAAAATCCTATGATGCAGCCATTTTTTCCCTTTTGTCGCTCGACGATGTTTGCGGCGCTCTTTTTGACTCCGGTGGTGGGAGTGGTGCGCGGGGCGGTTTCCTACAGTGTGTTGGGCGAGACGATATCGCAGAATTTCGATGGTTTGCCGAGTGCGGGGACGACGAGCTTGACGGGATCGGCGACGGTGGGGAATCAGGTGGGGGTGCCTGGGGTGGGCGGTTGGGAGTTGGCCAAGGTGGGGGGGAGTGCTCCGGCGGATTCCACTTTGAACACCGCCTATTCCACGGGGGGGCGGTTTTATGCGATGGGCACGGTGGTGGGGGAGCGGGCGCTGGTGGCGTTGGGATCGGGCAGTTTTTTTGGGGCCAGCGGCACTTCGTTGATCAACGATACGGGGATGGCGATTGAGGGTTTTGCGGTGAGTTTTGCCAGTGAAATCTGGGCCGTGCAGGGGACGAGCACGGCGACCCCGGCCGAGGATAGGCTGACCTTTGCCTATGGCTTTTCGGGCGGCGCGGTGACCGCGGGCAACTACTTGAGCAGCGCGGCGATGGTGGCGTTTAGCGGGCTAGATGCGGTCAGTCCTTCGAGCAATGCGCTTACGGGGACCGTGAGTGGGACCGACCCCGCGCGCTTGCGCGACGGCAATGCGGCGGCTTTTCGCAGCACCGTCAGCGGCACCGTCACTGACATCGTGTGGGAGCCGGGGCAGACGCTTTTTCTGCGCTGGAGCGATGCGGATACGGCCGGTTTTGATGCCATGATGGGAATTGACGACTTCTCCTTTGCTGCGGCAGTGCCGGAGCCTACGAGCGGCGCGTTGGGCGCGGCGGCGGCGGTGGGTTTACTGAGTCGCCGCCGCCGCCGGGGGGTGTGAGTTCGCTATTTTAAATATCCTTTTTTATGAAGCGCATATTGATCGCTGCGGCCGGGCTGATTCCGCTGCTGGGCCGGGCTGAGGTTGTGATTAGCGAAGTTCTTTTCAATGAGCCGGGGAGCGACGTCTCGGGGGAGTGGATGGAGCTTTATAACAATGGTGGGGAGAGCGTGGCCTTGAGCGGTTGGCGCATTGGGGACGAGGAGACTCGGGCGGGGACGAGCCTGACGGAAGCCATGATGTTTTTTCCGGAGGGGGCGAGCATCGCGCCTGGGGAAGTGCAGATCGTGGCGGCGAACGCGATCCGTTTTTTCAACCTTTATGGTCTTAAGGCGACTTACGAAGGCGTGGGGGGGGCCTTGGGCGACGACGCCGAGGTGCCGAATTTGGCGACGGATGGGGAATGGGATCCAGATGGGGGGATCATCAACATGAGCAACTCCAATGATCACGTGTTGCTGGTCAGTGCTGAGGGCGTGGTGGTGGACCGGGTGAACTGGGGCAACAACGGGGGGCTGAGTCCTGGTTTGGCGGATATTGAAGCGGACGGGCAGAGTTGGCAGCGGATGGATCCTCGGGTGGACACGAATGGGGCGGCCGACTGGGCGCTGGCGCCGCTGGAGCAGCACTCGACTCCCGGCCAGGTGCCGGGGCCGCGGATTTTTCAAGCCGAAGTGGTGGTGGTGGAGGGGGCGGGGCCGATGCTGCGCTGGAGTCCGCATCCCGGGGCGTTGAGCTATCGGGTGCAAATGAGCGTGGATTTGGCGGAGTGGAGCGACGAAGCTCTGCAGCTAGGGAATACGGAATGGGTCTTGCCGACGGACCTTCCGGCGCGGGTGTTTTTCCGGGTGTGGGCGGACTAGGGGGAAGGCTAGGCGGCTCGGGGTGGGCCGATGGTATTTGGCAGGCCCTGGGCCCGGAGGGGCTCAGGCCTTGCAGCCGTCGAGGAGGGAGTCGAGGTAATCGGTGATGCCGTTGAGGGCGGTGGTGTAGTCGTTTTCGGGGAGGATGGCGACGGCCTCGCGGGCGCTCTCTAGCATATCTTTGGCGGTGCGCACGGCCCGCTGGATGGATCCGGCGTAGCCGGCGAGGTCGGCGATGGTGCTGAGGTCGATTGGTTCCTGGCGGAGGATGAGGGTGTGGAGTTGGCTACGCTGTTCTTCGGAGCTATCTTCGAGGAGGTAGAGGATCGGGAGGGTGAGTTTGCCTTTGATGAGGTCGGTGCCGAGGGTTTTGCCGGCAGTGGCTTCGTTGCCGGTGAGGTCGAGGCAGTCGTCGTAGATTTGGTAGGCGGTGCCGAGGAGGTCGCCGTATTGGCGCATGTTTTCCTGGACCTCGGGGCTGGCGCCGCTGAGCCAGGCGGAGAGTTCGGCGGCGGAGGAGAAGAGGGCGGCGGTCTTCATGCTGATGATGCGGAAGTATTCCGGAATCGTCAGGGCGAGGTCGAAGCGGCGCTGGGTTTGGAGGATTTCGCCGGTGCAGACTTCGTTGGAAGAGCGGGCGATTTTGCGGCTGATGTGGGTGCTGTCGAAGCTGGCGGCGAGTTCGAGGGCGTGGGCGAAGAGGCAGTCGCCGAGGAGGACGCTGAGGGCGCTGCCCCACTTGGCGGCGGCGGTGGGTTGGGCGCGGCGGAGGGCGGCGCCGTCCATGATATCGTCGTGGACGAGGGTGGCGAGGTGGATCAACTCCAGGACGATGCCGAGTTTTTGGTGGTCGGGGGAGGGGCCGCCGCAGGCGCCGCCGATGAGGAGGGAGAGGGCGGGGCGGATGCGTTTGCCGCTGGTGTTGAGGATGTAGGTGACGTAGCCCTCCACCGCAGGGTCGAAAGCGTTAGCTTCGGCCTTGATGCTGGCTTCCACTTCGACCAACTCGCGCTCGATGAGTTGGAAGGGGAACTTGAGGGCGACGGAGGCGCGGGACTTTGTGAAAAGTTTCACAAGCAAAGGGTTGGAGAGGGGCCGCGCTGTGTCAAGCTCGGCGGGGGGTTATTTGGCGGGGGGCTGAGGGGCGGCGGTTTTGGATTCAGCTTTGGGTTCGGCGGGGGCGGCGGCTTTGGGGTCCCAGAGTTTGAGGTATTGACCGTAGCCGGCTTTGAGGAGGTCTTCTTTGGGGATGAAGCGGAGGGAGGCGCCGTTGATGCAGTAGCGGAGGCCGCCTTTGTCGCGGGGGCCGTCGTCGAAGACGTGGCCGAGGTGGGAGTCGGCGGCGGAGCTGCGGACTTCGGTGCGGACCATGCCGTGGGTGAGGTCTTTTTTCTCGACGACTTCGGAGCCTTGGAGGGGCTTGGTGAAGCTGGGCCAGCCGCAGCCGCTATCAAATTTGTCGAGGGAGGAGAAGAGGGGTTTGCCGGAGACGATATCGACGTAGAGGCCGTCTTTTTTGCTGTCGTGGAAGGGGCTGGTGAAGGGGCGCTCGGTGCCGCTGTTTTGGGTGACGTGGCGCTGCAGGGGGCTCAATTTCTGGATGGTTTCCAGGAAGGGGGCGGTTTTGGCGGGGTCGGCGGTGGGGGAGTCTTCGGCCATAAGGGAGAGGGAAAGGGTGAGGGAGCCGACGGCGGCGAGGGCGCAAACCAACAGGCCGGTGCGGAGGGCGGAGCGGGGAGCGGAGGAGGACTTCATGGGTGGTAGTTAATGGAGTTACGCGGCGGGGGAGGAGGAGGAGACTAGGGACCGCTGAGGGAAGCGGCGCTTTTTAGCCAGACACTGAGATCGTACGATTCCTGCCAAGGTTGGGGGGGGATTTTCCAGGCGAGGAGGCGGGCGGTGGGTCGGGCGGGATTGCCGGTGCGGGCGAGGACGGTGATTTCCAAGCTGGGGGGCTCAGGGTGGCCGATGGGGCTGAGGGTGGGCCGGACCGTTATTTTGTTAGCGCCCTTGCGGAGGCCGCCGATGATGACGAGGTCGGCGCTGGTATTTTCGACGGTTTCGCGGTGGGGACCGCCGTTGACTTCGATGGCGGCGCGGCAGCCGGAGGCAAGCACCGAGAGGGTGGCGACCTGATAGGGTTCGGGGCAGGGGCGGGGCAGGGGGGGCGGCTCGGGGGAGAGGAGGAAGTCGTCGCGCTGGAGCCAGGTTTTGCCGCCGGCGCGGATTTCGCGTTTGAGGACGTCGTCGTTTCCGAGGTTGACGTACTGGAGGGTATTGAATTTCCACGCGCCGTCTTCGCGGAGGAAGTGGAGGAGGAGGGGGTTTTCGGGGGTGACTTCGCCGTCGACGAAGCCGAAGTCGACGCGGCCGAAGTAGGTGAGGCGGGCGGCGGCGCCGGAGCTTGTGGCGTCGACGAATTGGAGTTTGAGGAGGTCTGGGGGGTGGAAGAAGGATTGGAA
>CALQKQ020000331.1 GCA_943331195.2 Akkermansia muciniphila
CGCCTCCTCGGCCGCTGGAGCGACTCCACCAGCGAAACCCAAGCCCTCATCGCCGCCAAGCGTAAGGCCTGCATCGAAGGCCAGCCCGACCTCGCCCTCGGCAAAGCCCTCTTCACCGCCACCTGCGCCACCTGCCACAAATTCCACGGCGGCGGCATGGAAGTCGGCCCCGAATTGCTCGGCTCCGGCCGCTCCAACCTCGACGCCATCCTCGCCAACGTCATCGATCCCAACCAAATCATCGGCAACGGCTATCAAAACTACCTCATCACCACCACCGACGGCCGCACCCTAGCCGGACGCATCATCGAAGACACCCCCACCCAAGTCACCCTCCTCGGCATCGGCGGCAGCCGCGAAGTCGTCCCCACCGCCAGCATCGCCAAAAAAGTAGACACCGGCCTCAGCCTCATGCCCATGGGCTTCGGCTCCCTCCCCGACGACCAATTCCGCAGCCTCATCTGGTATATCCTCGCCCCTCCCGAAGAAGGCCCCCTCACCCCAGAGAAAAAAAACGCCCTCATCAAAGGCGCCGAAAACGAGTCCGCCCTCACCACCCCAGCCCCGCCCCCTCCCCGCATCGACTGGGAATCCGTTTCCCTCTGGAACCCCGATTGGAAAGTCACCGCCCCAGAATTCGAAGGCACCCCCCAAAAACTCCGCGACTTCGCCGGCCGCAAAAATGTCCTGCAACTCCACCCCTTCCCCGACCGCAAAACCCCCGCCCAACTCAGCCGGAAATACGCCGTCCCCCGCGAAGGCCAACCCACCCTCCACGTCGACGCCGCCGCCCAGGACGGCTTCGATTGGGACGTTGCCCTCCTCGTCAACGGCCGCGAAGTCCTCCGCCAAGCCATCAACGCCGTCGGCAAGCCCTGGAAACACCTCCAACTCGACCTCTCCCCCTGGCGCGGCCAAACCATCGACCTCCAACTGCAAAACCACCCCAGCGGCTGGTCCTGGGAATTCAGCTATTGGAGCGACCTCAAAATCACCCCCTAAATCCCCTTCCCCTCCCCCAGCAGGCAACCTTTTCCTTGCCGCCCCCGCCTTCGCTCTTCATGGATAGCGGGACTTCCCTCGCTGCTTCGTGGCCGACCTCCCCTCCGCTCCCTCCCCCGGACCCGGAGACCCCGTGCCTGTCAACCGCCCCGCTCCCCCCGCCCCTTGGCCCCGCCTCCGCGCCTCCGGAAAATTCCTCTGGGCCGGCCACGAGAAATGCTTCCTCCACGGCCCCACCTACGGCCCCTTCGGCCCCCCTGACCGCAACCACGCCCTCCCCGACCCCGCCATCGTCCGCCGCGACCTCGCCGATATGCGCGCCTGGGGTGCCAATGCCCTCCGCCTCTATCACCTCCCCCCAGACTGGTTCCTCGACATCTGCACCGCCCTCGGCCTCCGCGTCGTCCTCACCATCCCCTGGGACAACCACGTCGATTTCCTCCGCGACCGCAGCGCCCGCCTCGCCATCCACCAAACCGTGCGCGACGCCGCCGCCCGCTTCGCCTCCTGGCCCGCCGTAGCCATCCTCCTCATCGGCAACGAAATCCCCTCCACCCTGGTGCGCTGGCTCGGCCCCACCCGCGTCCAATCCTTCCTCGAAAGCCTCATCGCCACCGCCCGCCGCGCCGCCCCCGAAACCCTCATCGGCTACGCCAACTACCCCGGCACCGAATTCCTCCAGCCCGCTAACGCCGACTTCGCCAGCTTCAACCTCTACCTCGAAGCCCGCGCCGATATCGACAAATACCTCGCCCGCCTCCAAAACCTCGCCGCCGATCGCCCCCTCCTCATCTCCGAATTCGGCGCCGACTCCCTCCGCCTCGGCCCCGAACACCAAGGCCACATCCTCCGCGCCGAACGCGAACTCTGCCAAGCCCAAGGCGTCGCCGGCAACCTCATCTTCTCCTGGACCGACGAATGGTTCCGCGATGGCGACTGGGTCCACGACCGCGCCTTCGGCCTCACCGCCCGCAGCCGCACCCCGCGCCCCGCCTGGCACGCCCTCGCCGGCGGCCCCCCCCTCCCCTCCCACCTCCTCGGCCCCGCCCCCCCCCGCGTCTCCGTCATCGTCTGCACCCGCAACGGCGCCGCCACCCTCCCCGCCTGCCTCGAAAGCCTCCGCCACCTCCACTACCCCAACTACGAAGTCCTCCTCGTCGACGACGGCTCCACCGACCGCGTCCCCGACATCGCCCAAGACTTCCCCTCCATCCGCTACCTCCGCCTCGAAGCCTCCGGCCTCAGCGCCGCCCGCAACGCCGGCGCCGCCGCCGCCACCGGCGACATCCTCGCCTACACCGACGACGACTGCCGCGCCGATCCCGACTGGCTCATCTACCTCACCAAAGCCCTCGCCGATCCCGCCATGGTCGCCGCCGGCGGCCCCAACATCCCTCCCCCTCCCCGCTCCCTCGTCCAAGCCTGCGTCACCCTCGCCCCCGGCGGACCCGCCCACGTCCTCCTCTCCGACCGCCTCGCCGAACAAGTCCCCGGCTGCAACCTCGCCGTAAAACGCACCGCCTTCGACGCCATCAACGGCTTCCGCCCCAAATACCACGCCGCCGGCGACGACGTCGATTTCTGCTGGCGCCTCCAAGAAGCTGGCGGCGGCATCGCCTTCGCCCCCGCCGCCATGGTCTGGCACCAGCGCCGCGACACCGTCTCCGCCTTCCTCCGCCAACAGCGCGGCTATGGCAAAGCCGAGGCCCTCCTCCGCTCCCGCCACCCCGGCCGCTTCGGCCACCTCGGCGCGGCCCGCTGGCGCGGCGTCCTCTACCACCCCGCCTCCCGCCCCCTCCTCCAGCCCGACAGTCGCATCTACACCGGCGTCTCCGGCTCCGCCCCCTTCCAAGCCCTCTACCAACCCACCCTCGCCGACAACTACGGGATCCTCACCAGCCTCCCCTGGTGGCTGCTCCTCGCCGCCCTCGCCCTCGCCAGCTTGTTCCATCCCGCCGCCGGGGCCGCCGCCGCCCTCATGCTCCTCGCCTCCCTCGCCCGCACCGCCCAGCAAGCCTGGCTCCGCCGCCCCCCTCCCCCCTGGCCTCCCCTCCAAGCCTTCCTTCTCCTCTGGTTCCTCCTCCTCGCGCAACCCCTCGCCCGCAGCACCGCCCGCCTCGCCTGGAACCTCCGCCTCGGCTCCCCTCCCCGACGCCCCCGCTGGCCCATCTTCCACCTCCCCCACACCCCCCACCGCTCCGCCAAACCCGTCACCGAACTCGCCTTCTGGAGCCAAAACGGCGCCGACCGCGATCAACTCCTCGCCGCCCTCAACCTCGAATTCACCAACCGCCGCGCCCACCCCACCCACGACGACGGCTGGCGCGACTGGGACCTCGAAGCCGACCTCGGCCCCTGGTGGCGCCTCCGCATCGCCAGCGTCACCGAATCCCACCCCGCCCCAGCCCAACTCACCAGACTCCGCCTCAGCAGCCGCGTCACCCCCGCCTGGTTCGCCCTCCAAATCCTCGCCGCCTCCGCCTGCGCCGCCCTCCCCTTCTACGCCAATCTCCACCCCCTCTGGGCCGTCGGCCTCTTCTTCGTCTGGTCCATCCTCTGCGAAATGCGCCACCACCGCAACCTCGCCGCCGCCGCCTACCTCGCCACCGCCGCCGCCCGCTCCTGCGGCTTCCTCCCCGTCCCAGCCGCCCCCGCCGCACCCCCCCCATGAAAATCGACATCGTCACCCTCTTCCCCGAAATGTGCCGCGTCCCCCTCGGCGAAAGCATTCTCGGCAAGGCCCTCGCCCGCGGCCTCTGGCAACTCCACGTCCACGACCTCCGCCAATGGAGCACCGACAAACACCGCCGCGTCGACGACACCCCCTTCGGCGGCGGCCAAGGCATGGTCATGCAATGCGCCCCCCTCTTCAACGCCGTCGAGGCCCTCCGCTCCCCAGAATCCCAAGTCGTCCTCATGACCCCCCAAGGCCGCCCCCTCCACCAGCGCCTCGTCGAATCCTTCTCCTCCTGCCCCCACCTCATCCTCCTCTGCGGCCACTACGAAGGCATCGACCACCGCGCCGTCGAAGCCCTCGTCGATCACGAAATCTCCCTCGGTGATTATATCCTCACCAACGGCGCCATCGCCGCCAACCTCTTCACCGACGCCGTCGTCCGCCTCCTCCCCGGCGTCCTCGGCGACGCCCGCTCCCCCACCGACGAATCCTTCAGCGCCGCCTCCGGCCTCCTCGAAGCCCCCTGCTACACCCGCCCGCCCGACTTCCGCGGCCTCACAGTCCCCGACGTCCTCCTCAGCGGAAACCACGCCAAAATCCAAGCCTGGAAAGCCTCCCAAAGCCTCGCCCGCACCCGCGCCCTGCGCCCCGACCTCCTCCCCCCGCCCAGCCCCTAGCGGCGGCCCTCAGGACAACTCTACCTCAAAAAAATCCCGCAAGACCTCCCGGTACACCCCCCGCTTAAACTCCGGCAGCCAGCGCAGGTCAAACTCGTGCGGCAAAATCCACCTCCAGCGGCGAAATTCCGGATGCGCCGTGTCCAAGTTAAAGAGCGTGTCCGGCCCCGCAAAGCGACATAAAAAATACACCTGCTCCTGCCCCACAA
>CALQKQ020000332.1 GCA_943331195.2 Akkermansia muciniphila
AACCGATTTAGGGTCCCCGGCTGCAGCAACATCCCCTTGAAAACCAGCATCAAATCCAAATTTCCCACCGCCAGCAGTTCTTCCACGCCATTGTTGTAATCCCGCGCCATCAACCCTCGGAGCAATCGGCGAAGCAACCGCAGGAGGGGATGCCGCCAACGCGTCGGAAAGTGGTCCTCGTAGTGCCGCTCCAATACCAGATGCCCCCGGCGGCGCAATTCCAAGGCCATCGCCCGGGCATCGCTTCCCCACCAGTCGGCACCCAAAAAGCCAATGCAAAATGTTCTCATCAGACGCGCATGAATAGCCCAGACATGCACGTACTATCAGCTCACTTTTAACAGATGCAATCCAATTGCTCCGCTCCCTGATGAAAAAGGCATCATTTAGCGCTCGCAGCTAGCCCGCGGTCGCTGGCCGCCCGACTTTTCTGCGCCTTACGGTTGCACCTCACAAACAATGTTCCCGCAGCGCCGCCAACAAGGGCGCCACCGCCGACTCCGCGTCGCAGCCGCACCCCGCGGCCTCGCCCGCATCCCCGCGCTCCATCAGAGCCCCCAGAGCCCGCGCGCCCAAATTTTCAAAGTCGCACTCCAGCACCCGCGGGCGCCGATCCCCCCGCGCATGGGGCCGGATTCCCTCCATCCGGTGCGAATACCACACGTCCAAGCCACACGCTAAGTACTCAAATAACTTATTCGTCTCGTTGTAGCGGTAATTGAGCGTCTCCGCCCGATAAAGAATCACCCCCGCGTGATACTGCCGCAACACCTCCGGCAAATCCTCGTAGTCGACCCCTCGCGGAAAAAACCGGATCACCCCCCCGCTCCGCTGAGTCAGAAACGCCCGAGTCGACTCATCCAGGTTGTAGGCATAAATATCGAACGTCACGGCGCCCTTCGGTTGATCCAACACCCACTCCACAAAAGCCTCCAAAAAGGTGTCCCGCAACGAAAGCGACCCCGCGTACACAAACCTAAACGGCCCGCCACGCTGCCCCCAGGCCACATTTTTTTGATCCCGCCATCGCGCCGGAGGATAGTTCGGCAACACCCGCAGCGCCGCCGGATTCACCGTAGGACAATCCTCCGCAAACAGTTCCAACCGCTTGGCATTGGTATGCGAAACCCACACCGCCCGCGCCAACAAGCGCCGCTTCTCCAAAGCATGAAACCACCGAATCAACCGCATCCCCGGCCTCAGAAACTGCTCCTCGGAGTGGTATTCGTGGTGGTGAATAAAGATCGGCACCCCCGGGCGGAACAAAGAATACAGATAAACTGGATAGGAAGAAGAAGGCTCAATGTAAATCACGGCCGCCGGGCGGTCCCGCACCAAGCTCAAAAAAGTGCCTACGTGAAAACAAACATAGCTCCACATCCTCGCCGCCCCGCGCCCCACCGCAGGATTGACGTGCCTCACAATTTCGGCTCCCTCGCAGCTAAACTCCCCCCCAGCGTGCCGGTTACGCGTGGTGTGAACACAAACGCCCATTCCACCGGCGCACAGCAAGCGAATCAAATTCATCGCCGGAGGATACATCTCAAGCGGAGAGGCATGTACGAGCTGTATTTTCAATAGATGATGTTATTTATCTTAATAAGCGGGAGTTGAAACTTGACCATGGAACTTTTTTCGTGATTACTGCGGGATTTGATCCGTTTTTTTCCGCCCCAGGAAACTCACCCGTTGGGTGAGCCCTTGCCGTTGTTACAATCCCCTACCGAATCGTGGATATTGGACAGGCTCAGCGGCGATGCCAGAGACACCCTGATACCGGAGACACCCTGATGCCGGAGACATCCTGATGCCGGAGATACCCGTAAACCGGAGACACCCTGATGCCGGAGGCATCTCAGCCGGTAGCCGGTGGTTGAGCGGAGCGACACCACCGGATACCCCGTTTTCGCATCACCTGCACCCCGGCAGGGGTGCCAGCACTTCGTCGACACAAAATGACCGAAACGTGAGAAAGCAACTAACTTTTTAACGCCTCCTGCACGCGAATAAAGCTAGTTAACTCACGTTTTTAGATTCATAAAAAACTCCAAACAATCAGTTTCGCAAACAAACCAAAACAAACCCGTTGCGACGCGCTCAAAACTCACTCGCTCTCATGGGTTTCCCCAAACCACTCCACCGCGGTATTCCGGCCAGCAGCGGCATTCCTTAAAATGAGCGCCATTTTTGCCAAGTAGGGACCGGGCCGCATTCTCCGGTGCACCTGAAGCGCCCTCTGGCGGAACGCTTCCGTGGCTTTCTCCGGCTCCCGCAGAAACTTGACAACCGCCTCCGCCAGCAAGCTCGGTTCATTGGGCGGCACTCGGATTCCTATGTCGAGATCCCTGCTGAACTCGCCCAGGCCCCCCGAATCGGAGACGATCGCAGGTACCCCGGCGGCACAAGCGTCCAGCAGCACCCGCCCCAGGGGCTCTGCTGGCGACGGAATCACCACCAGCTGCAACCGTGCCAGTTCCCCCGGCACGTCTCGGCGGTAACCCCTCAGCTCAAAATAATCCGTCAACCCCGCCGCAGCCACCGCCTCATAAAAAGCCTGCGTATCACCCTCGGTGAGCCCCTCACCGATCACCACAAAGCGCAGCTTGGTCAGGCCCTGCGCCACAAGCTTGGCCGCCGCCGCAAGAAACACCGGATGCCCCTTGGAATCCGCAATCCTACCCAAAATGCCCACGCGCCACGGCTCACCGGCACGCGGTGCCGCCGGTTTCGGCCCCATCGGCCCAAAATCCACCCCTTGATACAAAATACACTGTTTGGACGCCGGCAAACCCGCTTCCGCCGCAATGAACCGGGAATTGCAGATGAAGGCCCGCACCCGGCGCTGCACCTCCGGATGCCGCGCGATGAAACGTGCGTCTTCCAGCGTCTGTACCTGACAAACCACCGGAATCTTCAAACCCCTCATCAAGCCATCCACCGCCCGCAGCATCCCAGCTTGATTCACATACACCACATCGGGCTTCGATTGCAGCAACTCCCTCCTCAGGTTCCAGTACATCCCCACTTTTCGCCACCGGGAAACCTTGTGCAAATCCGTCCGCAATCCCCCACAAATCGCCACGCCCGCCTCCCGCAATAAGGTATCAAATCCATGCCCCAGCGGCAGCATCACCTTCCACCGAAAGTCGCTTCCACTCAACCCGCGAATCACATCCAACAAGCAATACTCCGACCCATATAAACGACCCGAAGGCTCTATCACAAAAATGTTCATATCCTAAAGAAACGGTCCCCAGACCAAACGACACATCAGCGGCCTACTCGCTCTCATTCGCAAGCGCTACCCCACAAAAGCACCGAAAAGTTCCAACTCATCAGCCTCCGCAACCTATCGGCCACCGTGCAGCCGCGCCACCCGCCGCCTCGCTTTCCACCGCAACACCGCGCCCCACCCGCTGCGATACGCCAAAACTTGCGCCCGCCGGATCGCCTTCCACCCCACCAGCGGCATCAAGGCCTGCTGCAACCGACCGCCACTCATGCGCAAACCACTCCCCCCCAAGCACGCAACCTGGGCCTCCGCTTGCGCCGCCAATTCGGGGTATTCCGGGTAAAATCGAAACAGCCACTGCTGCCACCGATCCGCGCAGATGGCCCTAATCCGGGCCGAATCCTCCCGCGCCAACAACGCCCCACATCCCCTCTCCGTGGTGCGAAACGCCGAATGCATCCCCTTGCTCCCGATCGTCCCGGACAAGGCCCCCGCCACGCCCTTGCGATAAGCATAGTGCGCGCCCGCCGCGAAACGAATACCCCCACTCGCCAGCAACAAGCGAATGCTAAAATCAAAGTCGTTATTCAAGCCCAGCTGTTCATCATACCCTCCCGCGCGATCCCACACTGCCCGCGGAATCAACCACTTCCACCCTCCCATCATGCCCTCGTCCAAAGTAAGCGAATCCACCAACCACTCCAGCGGGTCATCGTAGTCGCAGTTAGCTTGCTCCTCGCGCATCGCCGCCTCCTCCGGCACCTCAACAAAATACCCCCAGCCACAAGCCGCCACGCAGTCTTGCCGACCCTCAAGCACGCCCAATTGCTCCTCCAAATGCGCCGGATTCAACCAATCATCCGCATCCAAAATCTTAATAAATTCCCCCCGAGAAGCCGCCACCCCCCGATTGATCGCCGCACTCTGCCCGCAGTTCGCCTGGCGCAACACGAAAACACGAGGGTCACCCGAGTTGGTGGCGAGTTCAGCCGTCGCATCATCAGAACCGTCATCCACAACCACCACTTCATAGCTCCTAAAGGACTGCGCAAGTACCGAACCAAGACATGCCTCAATCCAAGACGCCGCATTGTAGGCTGGAATGATGATTGAAATTATAGGCGGACCAATCATGGGATTGCTTTGGATACAAAGCACGGAAGCTCAGGCAACCCAAGCAGGTTCATAATTGTGCATTCACCAAGGCGACAGTACCCATTTAAGGTGACCAGCGATTTTTTTAGGAAGCCAACCTGTCCAGGCTTAGTTTACGGGACGCTTGCCACGCCAGGCAGTCTGATCGAGAATACTAAAAGACAGGTCCT
>CALQKQ020000333.1 GCA_943331195.2 Akkermansia muciniphila
CAGGCGTCGTGCATTTCTTCGGTGGAGGGGACGCGGAGGGGTCGGACGAGGCGCATGCCGAGGAATTGGGCGCTGGTGTGGTACCAGATGCTCTTGGGGAGTTGGGGATCCATGACCTTCCAGGCGTCCTTGGAGCCGCGGCGGGCGGCGCTGCGGAGGTCTTTGGCGTAGTCGTCCCAGGTGCCGCCGCGGACGGAGCGCGGGTAGAGGGTGACGGGTTTATTCCAAGGGGCGGGGGTGGAGCCGGCTTGGATTTGGGATTGGAGGGCGGCGTAGTAGGCGGGGTCGTATTGGTCGAGGGTCCATTCGGCGACGTTGCCGTGGATGTCGAAGAGGCCCCAGGGGTTGGGTTTTTTCTGGCCGACGGGCTGGGTTTTGCCGTCGCTGTTTTCGAAATACCAGGCGTAGTCGCCGAGTTGGGCGGGGTCGTCGCCGAAGGAGTAGGCGGTGGTGGTGCCGGCGCGGGCGGCGTATTCCCATTCGGCTTCGGTGGGGAGGCGGTAGAAGTGGCCGGTTTGGGCGCTGAGCCATTGGCAGAACTTATTGGCGGCGTGTTCGGTCATGGAGATGGCGGGGAAGCCGTCTTGGCCCATGCCGAAGGTCATGTCAGTGTAGGGGGCGGTGGGGCTGCTGATGGCGTCGACGGGTTGGTCCTGGGGGTTGGCGGTTTTTTTGCTGCCGTCTTTCCAGCGGGCGTCGGGGGTGACCATGAAGGGCATGTAGAGGTCCCAAGTGACTTCGGTGGCACCCATCCAGAAGGGT
Organism: Akkermansia muciniphila; assembly: GCA_943331195.2. Taxonomy (GTDB): domain Bacteria; phylum Verrucomicrobiota; class Verrucomicrobiia; order Verrucomicrobiales; family V1-33; genus CAIZWU01. Next base: position 763 of record CALQKQ020000333.1, read on the forward strand.
TCGATGGTGACTTTGATGGGGGGGCCTTCGTCGGGTTTGCGGTCTTTTTCGGCATCGGGGCTGCCCTGAGTGAAGGTGCCGCCGGGGATGGCGACCATGGGGAAGGTTTTTTTGGTTTTGGGGATGGTCTCGGAGTAGGGCTGGAGGTCGGCGGGGGTGGCTTCCTTGCTGGATTGGAGGATGGCTTCGCGGATTTTGCCGGTGAGTTCGAGGGTATCTGGGGAAGGGGGGCGGTCTTCGGTTTTGGTTTTGGGGACGAGGACGATGCCGTTGGGCCAGGGGGCGCCCTGGAGGACCCAGAGGCGGAGTTTTTCCTGCATGACGGCGGAGAGGGGGCCGCCGCTTTTGACTGGGGGCATGAGGTCGTCGTCGTCGGCCTTGAGGGTGGTGTGGGAGTAGAGGGGGCTGGCGGCGGGGTCGAAGGGGACGAGGGAAGGGCCGGCTTCGCCGCCTTTGAGGGAGGTGGCGAGGGTGGTGAGGTCGAGGTCACCCTTCATTTTTTCGGGTTTGTGGCAGGTGACGCAGTTTTGTTCGAGGATGGGTTGGATATCGCGGACGAACTGCATGCGGGGCATGGTGCCGATGGTGGGGGTGGCGGCGGGCCACTTGGCACCGGCGGCGATCCAGGCTTTGAGGTGGTCGGATTGGGAGGGGGTGAGAGCGGGCTCCTTGCTGGGGGGCATGACGAGGTCGTCGTCGGCGGGGAGGAGGGTGGAGGTGTAGAGTTTGCTGTCTTCGGGTTTGCCGGGGACGAGCCAGGGGCCGCTTTCGCCGCCTTTGAGGCAGTTTTCGAGGGAATCGAGGCGACCCTCACCGCTTTGTTTATCGGCGTTGTGGCAGTGGGCGCAGGAGCTTTCGAGGATGGGTTGGACGAAGTGGGAGAAGTAGGCGTCGGAATCTGGGGTGGGGTCGGCGGCGGACAGCGGGAGGACGGCGGCGAGGCTGCTGGAGAGGAGGCTGGGAAGAAAGAGGCGGGGAGACATGGCGGGAAGAGGACAGAGGGGAGGGGAGGGCTTGCAACGGGAATTTGCAAGGCAACGCGGCAAATATGTCGCTTTTAGCAGAGGATGTGGGGGAAAGTGAGGAGGGAGGGTGGGGAGCGAATCGGCGAAAGGAGGGCGCGCGGGGTGCGTTTGGCATGTGCTGACTTGGGATCATTCACTTTTTTTTCTTTTGCCGCTATGTCCTCGACCCGCCGCCGTTTTCTCGCTAGTTCTGCCTTGGCTTTGCCCTATTTTTTGCCTTCGGGAGTGCGGGCGCAGGGGCCGTCGCGCAAGCTAGCGCATGCGGCGATTGGGAGCAATGGGCAGGCGGCGAGTGATTTGGAGGCATTGATGGTGGGGGACCGATTGGAAGTGGTGGCGGTGGCGGATGTGGATTTGCGGAACCACGCGGCGGCAAAGCAGAAATTTCCCAACGCGCGGATTTACCAAGATTGGCGGGAGTTGTTTGCCAAGGAGGGGGATCGGATTGATAGCGTGAACGTGTCGGTGCCGGATCACATGCATGCGGCCATCGCGATGACGGCGCTTTCGCTGAAGAAGCATGTGTATTGCCAGAAGCCCTTGACGCGGACGGTGGGAGAGGCGCGGGCGCTGCGTTTGGCGGCGCGGGAGGCTGGGGTGGTGACGCAGATGGGGAATCAGATTCACAGCAGCAGTGAGTATCGCACGGCGGCGAAAATGGTGCAGGAGGGGCTGATTGGGAAGGTGAAGGAGGTGCATTGTTGGACGGGGGCGCGTTTTCCGCAGAAGGTGCGACCCACTGGAGAAACGGCGGTGCCGGCGGGTTTGGACTGGGATAAGTGGCTGGGAGTGGCACCGTTTCGCCCGTATCAGGAGGGGATTTATCATCCGTTTCAGTGGCGGGGCTGGCAGGATTTTGGGGGTGGGGCGATTGGGGATTTTGGCTGTCACATCATGGACACGCCGTTCCGGGCGTTGGGCTTGACGGCACCGACTTCGGTGGAGTGTACGGGGGCGGAGGAGGAGTGGGTGCAGACGCCGGGGCGGTTCCAGGATTCGTGGCCGGCGTGGGAGACCTTGCGCTATGAGTTTCCGGGGAATGAGTTGACGGGCGGGGCGGCGTTGCCGCTGTATTGGACGGATGGGGGGCGGCCCCCGGGGGCGGCGGTGTTGGAGGTTTTCAAGGATCGTCAGGTGCCGAGCAATGGGGCGCTGTTCATTGGGAGCACGGCTTCGCTGATGGTGGTGCACTTTGGCTCGCGGCCTTATTTGCTGCCTTTGGAAAAGGATCGGGAGACGCGTTTTCCGGCGATTCCGGGATCTCCTGGGGAGCACTACACGAGTTTCGTGAAGGCGTGTTTAGGGGAGGGGAAGACGACGGACCATTTTGATTATGCGGGGCCGTTGGCGGAGGCGACGTTGCTGGGGACGATTGGGGTGCGCGAGCCGGGCAAGAAATTGCTTTGGGATGCGGCTTCGCTGAGTTTTCCGGGCGAGGCGGCGGCGACGGCGCGGGTGCAGCCGACCTATCGGGACGGCTGGAAGGTGGCTGGGCTGGGCAAGTGACGCCCTGGGTGGGCGGGTCTGCGGCGGGGGAACTGCCGCAGGCCTAGCTGGGGGCTGGAGCGGCGGGGAGGGGAAAGTGGATGGTGGCCTGGTTGGTGGGCTCTGCGAGGAGGGTTAGGCTGCCGTTGATTTGTTGGGCGAGGAGTTTGGCGAGGCGGTGGGAGAAGGAGGCTTCGCGGAGGGCGAGGAGGGCCTTGGTGAGGGGGAGGCCGTTGTGGTGGAGGGTGAGGGTGCCGCTGGTGCCGTCGCTGGAAAAGGTGAAGTGGAGGTGGCCGGTGGCGTCGGGGGCGGGGAAGGCGTCGCTGAGGGTGGCGGCGATGAGTTCGGCGAAGATGAGGCCGAGGCCGATGGCGAGGCGCTGGGGCAGGAGGAGGCCGGAGAAGTGGGGTTCGAGGGTGATGTTTCCGGAGGGGCGGCGCTGGGCGTTGAGAAGGATGGGGCTGAGTTCGTTGAGGAAGCGGGCGAAGTCGACGGAGTCGTGTTCGTGTTGGATGAGGCGGTAGACGAGGGCGACGGCGGTGAGGCGTTGGCGGTTGTCGAGGAGGGCGGCGCGGACTTCGGGAAGGGTGGTTTGTTCAGCCTGGAGGGAGAGGAGGCTGGAGAGGACTTGGAAGTCGTTGCGGGCGCGGTGGAGGCTGACGGAGGGGGGGTGAGGTGAAGGGGGCGCCGTGAGGGAGGGGAGAGGGCGGAAGAGGAGGATGAAGCCGCGGGAGGCGGAGGCTTCGTCGAAGGCGGGGGTGAGGTCGATTTGGCCGAGGGTGCTGGTGCCGTCTTTGGCGGTGAGGGGAGCTTGGGCGTGCCAGCAGCGGTGGGCCTGGAGTTGGCGGGAGAGTTCGTCGGCGAAGGCAGCGGGGGCGTCGGGGCGGAGGAGGCGGGAGAGGTCGGCGTCGGCGAGTTCGGCGGTGGGATAGCCGGAAAGGGCTTCGGCGGCGGGATTGAGGTGGAGGATGCGGCCTTGCTCGTTGAGAAGGATGGCTGGGGTGTGGAGGTGCTGGAGCAGGGCGACGCTGAAGCCGCCGGGGCGGGCGCTGGCGCGGGCGCGGGAGAGGTCGCGGAGGGTGAGGCCAAAGCGGTGGGGGGGAGCGCCAGGGAGGAGGATGAGACGGGCTTCGAGGGTGCGGGGGTCGGTTTCGTCTTCGAAGGTGACGGCGTATTCGCAGCGGGTTTCGTGGTTTGGGCTGTCGAGGAGGCGCTCGATCATGACGTCGAGGGGGAGGGGCGCGGCGAGGAGGGGGAGGGCGGTGTCGAGGGA
>CALQKQ020000334.1 GCA_943331195.2 Akkermansia muciniphila
AACGGGGCATGGCATATCAGCCGAGGGTCGCGCATCATTTTCCAGGTAATTTGCGCGCGTTTCCTTCAGAACGCGGGGATCGGGGGCCTTGGCTTACCCAGGGCCTGGCCCTGGGCTGGTATGGGCGGCCCCTTTGGGGCAGATCTGGTGCCATGGGGGGGGTCATGGGGAGGTCATTGGGGTTGGGCCAAGCACCACCACAGCGCGCATCATTTCGCCGCGCGCATTATTTTCCAGGTAATTTGCGCGATGGAAGGGGCGGCCTCATCGGCGGGCCTCATCCGGTTTTAGGCTTTAGAGGCCGCGGGCGATGTGTTCGAGGGCGAGGACGGCGTAGGCGGTGGAGAGGTTGGGGTCTTTTTCCATCCAGCGGCCGTTGGGATTGGACCAGGAGCCGTCGGTGTTTTGGAGGTTGAAGAGTTGGCGGGAGAGGTCGAGGCGCCAGTTGGCTTTGGAGCCGTCGGGGCGGGCGATGTCTGGGATGCCGGCGAGGTTGAGGGCTTTGGCCATGGTGTGGTAGTAGTAGAAGAGGCCTTCGGCGCCCATGCCGGGGTTTTCGGTGACGGAGTAGTGGGCGGCGAGCCAGTCTTTGACGGCGGTGACGCGGGGGTCGCTGGGTTTGATGTCGGTGTAGATGAAGGCGAGGAGGCCGGCGTAGCCCATGCTGGCGTAGGAGCGGACGGCGGTTTTGCCGTCGGGGAGGGTTTCGGTGCCGGCTTTGCTGTCGCCGGGGCGGTAGACGAAGCCGCCTTGGTTGTTTTTGTCGTCGCTGGCCCAGGATTGGTCGTTGGTGGCGGAGAGGTTTTGGCAGCGGGTGACGAATTGGATGGCGGCGGCGTAGTTGAGTTTGGGTTCTTGTTTTTCGCGGTCGGGGTCGTCGGCGAGGAATTTTTTAGAAAGGTGGAGGGCTTCGAGGGCGAGGTGGGTGTTGGAGAGGTCGGTGGGGGGTTTGCTGCCGTAGCCGATGCCGCCGTCTTGGGGGTGGTTCATTTTGCCGTCTTGGTTGTCGTCGTATTGGCCGGCGATGACGAGGCGGCGGGCTTTGAGGGCGGCTTCGCGGTAGCGGTCACCTGGGGCCATGGTGAGGGCGGTGAGGGCGAGGGAGGTGTTGTAGTTGGGGAGGGATTTGGCGTAGATGCCGCCGTCGGGTTTTTGGTTGGCGAGGAGGAAGGTGTAGGCTTTTTGGGCGGGGGGGGAGAGGGTGTCGGGAGAGGCCTCGGGATTGCCTTGAAGGGCCATGGCGGCGAGGGCGGTGATGGCGGGGTAGTCGGGGTCGCCGATGGCGCCGGAGGTTTGATTTTGTTGGGCGACGAGGTAGTGGAGGCCGCGGTTGATGGCGGCTTGGACCTCATTTTTGAGGGAGACGTCGCCTTGGGCGGGGGCGGCGAGGGGGAGGAGGGTGGCGAGGGCGAGGGCGGAGGAGAAGAGGCGGCGGGTCATGGTGGGTGGTGGATGAGGGAAAGGGGATGGCGGGAGGAGGCCGGGGGATTAGGGGCCGGGGCTGAAGGTGACGGTGAGGGGGGTGCCTTTGGGGGGGAGGCTGGGGGGATGGGGGACCCAGATGTCGTCGTTTTGGTTGCCGGGGCGGGGGTTATTGAAGAGGGCGGCGGCGTCGGCGTAGAGGGCGAGGATGGAACCGGTTTCTTTGGCCATGAAGGTGCCGTCTTCCATGAGCATGGAGCCGGTGTAGGTGAAGGGGCCTTTGGAGGCGGGAGCTTTGCGGTCGAGGTTGCGGATGAGGGATTCGAGGCGGGCGGAGTGGGGGGTGCCGCTGGGGTCCTTCCATTGCAGGTTTACGGCGAGGTTGGAAGCGGGGTCGATTTTGGGATTTTCGACGACGATGGCACCGGCTGCTTTGTTGGATTGGTCGAAGAAGGTGGTGCTGGGCTGGTAGTTGAGGAGGAGGAGGACGACGTTGAGGTCGAAGGGGGAGATGGCGGTGGTGAGGAGGGATTCGTGGGCTTTGCCGGATTCGTGGACGAGGGCGTATTCGAGGGGGCCGTTGAGGAGGTTGAACTTGGCGGGGAAGGAGATGGAGCGGGTGGCGTCGTTGAAGGAGATGCCGTTGAGTTCGTGGAGGGGGCCGCCGAGGTGGCGGATGGCTGGGGCTGGGGCTGGGTCGGCGGCGTGGAGGGTGGCGGAGGCGGCGCTGAGGAGGAGGGCGGCGGAGCGGAGGGGGACGGCCATGGGGAAGAGTAGGGGCGGGGGCGGGGAATGCAATTGCGCGCGGCGGGAGGGTAGGGTAGGAACGCGGCAAGCCTGGATGGGCTTGGGAACATTTTGTGAAAAATCCGCCGCTGCCGCTGTCGCAAGAGCCCAAGGAAGGGCTGGGGTGTGGGCTTGGGGTGGAGCCTGGCGGGGAGCTGGGGCGGGATGAGCTGGCGGCGAGGGAGCGGGCGCTGCTGGAGGATTTTTTGTTGGTGAGGGATCCGCAGGAGCGCCTGGCGTTGATCGTGGAGGCCTGTGCGGGGGAGGGGATAGCGGAGGGGGAGCGGAGGGAAGCGGATGTGGTGGTGGGCTGTGTGTCGCGGGTTTGGCTGCGGGGCGGAGTGGAGGGGGGGAAGCTGGGGTTGGCGTGGGAGGCGGAGTCGCCGGTGGTGCGGGGGCTGGTGGGGCTGATCTGCCGGGTGTATCAGGGGGGAGCGGCGGCGGAGGTGAGGGGATATCGCAGCGGCCTTTTGGGGGCGCTGGGGTTGGACCGGCAGCTTTCGCCGACGCGATGGCGTGGGCTGGCGGCGGTGGAGGCCCGCATTGGGGAGTTGGCGGGGCGCTGAGGGGCGGCGCGGTTAGGGGTAGCGCGGGGCTGGTTTCCTTAGTGGTGGCCGAGGATGCTGATGAGGAGTTGGTTGAAGACGATGGTGGGATCGAGGCTGCCGGTGACGAGGCGGCGGTTGGCTTTGAGGCATTCGGCCAAGGCGAGGCGGAGTTCTGCGATGGAGAAGTTTTTGGCTTCTTGGGCGGAGAGGTAGAGGGGGTAAAGGTTGAGGCCGGAGCCGTCCTTTTTTTGGGGGAGGTGGGCGCGCTCGTTTTCGGGGAGCTTGCTAATGGCGCTGGTGTAGGCGGGGTAGGAGGTGAGGTTGGGATGGCAGCGCTCTTCGAGGGCTTTGGCCTGGAAGAGGTTGCGGACCTTGGGGACGATGGCGGCGAGGAGGATGGCGATGGGGGCCTCTTTTTGGGCGATGAGGCGGTCGACGAGTTGGAGGCAGTCGTCGAGGCGGCGGCGGCCGAGGGCGTTGCCGAGGCTGAAGATGACGCCTTCTTTGGTGGGGGAGACGATGGCGCGGACGTCGTCGAGGCGGATGAGGCGGGAGTCGCCGAGGTAGAGGTCGAGTTTGGCGAGTTCGTTGCGGATTTGGCGGGAGTCTTCGCCGGCGAGCATGGTGAATTGGTGGAGGGCCTCGCCTTCAAAGGTGAGTTCGAGTTCGCGGGCGAATTCGATAATGAGTTTCTCTAACTCGATGACACCTTCTTTTCTGGAGATGTCGATGAGGTCGAAGATGTGGAGTTGGGCGACTTTTTTGAGAGTGAGGAAGAAGGAGCGGCGCTTGTCGACTTCGCAGGCGCTGAGGATGAAGTGGACGTCGGGGGGGACGCCGGCTTCGAGGAAGGCGAGGAGGGAGGCGAGGGCTTCTTGGGTGGTTTCGGAGCGGCCGGTGATGGTGTCGGCGAGGAAGGTGGCTCCGCGGAGCCAGACGACTTTTTGGCCGCCGAAGAAGGGGTAGGTGCGGAGGGCTTCGAGGGTGTTGTCGACGATGCGCTGGGCGTGGTCGGAGTTGTCGGCGGCGCCTTCGATGATTTCGAGGCCGAACTCGGCATCTTCGGGGGAGATGAGTTGTTGGCAGCGGGCTTGGGCGGCCTCTTTGACGCGGAGGTCGTCGGTGCCGATGAAGACCGAGACGTTGCCGTTTCCGGCGGGGGGCTTTTCTTTTTTGGGAGCGGATTTCTTGGCGGGCACGGGCTTAGTGGAAGCGACGGGAGGGCCGGGGCCAAGAGGAAAATGCGGCGTGGGGGGGGCTAGCCGAGGCCGCTGAGGCTGGCGGTGCTGTCGCCGAAGCGGTCGAGTTTGAGGCCGCCGCGCTGGAGGAGGTTGAGGTAGAGGTTGCAGAGGGGGGTGTCGGCTTGGCTGAGGAGGTGGCCGCCGGGTTGGAGGCCGCCGCCGCGCCCGGCGAGGACGAGGGGGAGGTTTTTCCATTCGTGGGCGTTGCCGTTGCGGAGGCTGGAGCCGAAGAGGATCATGCTGTGGTCGAGGACGCTGCCCTGGCCTTCTTTCATGGATTTGAGGCGGTCGAGGAGGTAGGCGTATTGCTGGATGTGCCAGGTGTTGATGCGGGCGTATTGTTCGAGTTTTTCTTCTTTGTCGGCGTGGTGGGAGCTTTCGTGGTGGCTTTCGCTGACGCCGGGGAGGAAGCTGAAGTTTTTGCTGCTGACGTCGATGCCGAACATGAAGGTGGCGGCGCGGGTGTTATCGCTCCAGAAGGCCATGGCGATGAGGTCGAGCATGAGGCGGGCGTGCTCGGTGTGGTCGTGGCG
>CALQKQ020000335.1 GCA_943331195.2 Akkermansia muciniphila
CCGGATGAACTGATTTGTCCGGTTGAAATATTAGCTGCCGTGAGGTCGCCCGAGGCCTTGATGGATCCGGTGACATCCAAGGCGACGGTGGGAGTTGTCGTGCCGATGCCGACCTTGCCGCTGCCGTCGATCGCCAGAATCCCAGGACTAAAGGCCCCAGATGTCCCTCCACCAAAGCCGAATGTGGTGGAGGACTGAGCGTAACCCAAACCCATGACTTGACCACCCGCGCGCACAAAGGCCAGGTGCGATCCGGTGTGCCCCGTGGCAGGACGGCTGATCTGCGCGGAGCCATAGGTTCCTGCGGTTGTTCCATCGATAATATCCAATCTGGCCGTTGGCGCCAGGGTCCCGATACCGACGTTACCAAGGTTTGTGGCAAAGGAACCCCCTGTGACCGCCCCGCTGGCCTTGATGGCGCCCGTCACATCCAGAGCAACGCTCGGCGCTGTCGTGCCGATGCCGACGCGGCCGCTGGCATCCCAGCGAAGGGCGGTGTTCTGGGTGCCGGAGACATTGGAACCGAGCGCGCCCCCGGCGTTGCCATAAAGCACCGGACCGTCCACCGCCGTGCCGCCAAACAGGCGGCCGGTGCCATACCAACCGAGGCCGTAATTGCTGGCGGTGCCGCTGAGCGGATTGAGGGTGAGATCGGAGGCGCTGCCGATGCTCTCGGCGAACTTGGCCCGCATGGCAAAGGCCGTGGAGACGATCTGCTGGCGCGGGGTAATCTCATTGTCAGTGGTGGCGATGGTCGCTGCGGCAGCCACCGTCACGCCCAGATAGCGGGCGCTGCCATTGAACGCCGTGCTGAAATCCGTTAGTTTTTTGTCAGTTCCGGCTTCACTGTAGCCGAAGGTTTGGGTCGTATTGGCCACGCCCTGACCGACCAGCACGCTGAACTCGCCTTCAGAAACCGTGACCGTCTGGGCCTCGGAGTAGATGAGGTTGGCGGTGTTGGTGGAAGACGAGCTGTCCCAGATGCGGAAGATCACGGTGCGGTTGACCGGGGTACCGGTGCCCACGTTGGCTCCCGCCGCATCCACCACGCGGCCTTGATAGCTGATGAAGTTCGGAACGGCGGTGGTTTGCGCGGCGGCCGGGCCGGAGACCAGCGCCAGCAAAGCGGCGCAGGCGGTGAGCAGATGGTGCAGTTTCATGGTGGTGTGGGACGGATGCTGAGATTTAAGGTGGAAAAGGTTCAGGGATTGAGCGCGCCCAGTTCCGAGGCGCGGCGGAGTTCGAAGCTGCCGGTGAGGGCGACGCTTTGCTTGTGCAAGCCGCTAACCACCTCATCATAAGTACCGCCGATCACGCTGCTGCCCCAGCCCGTGGCACTGCCACCTGCGGGCGGGGCGGCCGCGAAGGTGAAGCTAACCTGGCGCGTGACGCTGTAACTTTCCTGACCGGCCACGAGCGCTGTCGCGCCGCTCTTGTTGTCGTGATCCGGGTGATATTGGTGGACAAAGGGGTTGGTAGGATCGTCGAAAGGCGTGGCGATGGTGAACGACAATTTCCCGTCGAACGCCGGCGTGGCCAAGAGCGGCCCTTCGCCGTCCGGATCCGGTTTGGCCGGCCAGGGGAGCGCAAAGCTGCCGGTGCCGCCCAGCGCCAAATCCAGCGGCATGTGGGTGGCGACGATGCGGCGGGCGGCGGATTTGGCGTCTGCTTTCAAGCCCGCCTCGGACAAACACAGGCCGAAGTCGTGCGGCGCTGCGGCCATGGGCCCCATGAACACTTGGGAAAGCACGCGGGCGGTCCCGTCATTGGCCACATGGATCAGGTAGCGCAGCGGAAATGAACTGCCGGTGGGCTTCACCGCATTCGCCAGGGGCTTGCTTTCCACCGCCGTGACGACAGCTTCTCCGATCCAGAGGCCGGCAAGCGTGCTTTGGCGCGCCGTAGCCGGAAGGAGGATGTCAAAGGTATTCGCCGAGTCGGTGAAGCGCAGCAACGAGGCATAAAGCGCGTCCGCCGCACCGCTCATGACGCTGCGGTCGATGCCGAAGCTCAGCTCGACGCTAGCATTCGGCGCGATGACCTCATCATAAGCGGCCGCGATGGGAGTTTCCACCCACGCCGCCTGGTCATCAAGGGTGCGGCGCGTCAGCGGCACCCCGGCGGTGATGAGTTCCTGACCAGTGGGCGGGCTGTTGGAGGCCACCGGCGCAATCCGCAGCGTCATCACGGCGGCGGTGCGGTTCATCACCCGCGCCGTGATCACCGAGCCGCGGCGACCAAAGGCGAAACCCTCGCTGTTAGAAAGGCTGATCTGCACCGGGGCATAAAAATTCCCCACGACCTCGGAAGAGAACCAGTAGGCCTGGTCGCGATCCACCCGCTCCACACTCGGGGAAAAGATCTGCAAGGGATTGCCCGCCCCCAACTCGCCGCCAACGTATTTAAAAATCTTGGCATTCGCGGCAATCGCGGCCGAAAATGTGGTGAAATAGTTCGAGAAAGTCGGGAAATTGCCCGTCGCCTTGCTGCTGGGGAAACCGAGGAAGTTCGCGCCGCTGCGCACCCAGGTGTTGCTCGGCGGCAGCGGCCGGTAGGGAATGGCCACCGAGGCCGGGCCGGAGCACTTCACCAAATAGGCCGACTGGCCGGTCAAGCGAATCAGCGAGCCCGCCGGACCGCCGCGCACCCACTTGCTCCACTCCGGCGTGCCGTTGCTCGGAAGCAGCGGGGTAGTGGTGAAGCCGACCTGGGTGGGATTCGGATTCCAGCGCCAAACTTCCAGCACCTCGGGAGACGCGGCAAAAAGCGCGTCCGGCGTCGCATGCGTGGCGTCGCCATGCAAATAGATCGAGTTCCACCCGCTCTTCAACGCATAGGTCGTGGATTGCCACTGCGCCTGGGCCGTGGCCGCGAGAAAAAGCGAAGCGAAAGCGAAGAGAAGGGATTTCATCGGACGGAAAGGCGGTAGAATTCTATGGCGCTCGCACGCGGCGCGGTGAAGGCGGAGACCGGGCCCACCGCAGTCGCCTGGTAGCTGAGGGCCCCGGTGCCGGGCGCCGCGACGGCAAAAGGAACCCGCGTCCAGGCCTTCAAATCGAGACTGCTCTCGATCGTGTACACTTTGCCCGTGATGGCGAAAAAGGCGAAGCGGACCCCGCTCGCCAGCTTCTCTTTGATTTCGAGCCCAAAGGTCTCACTGGCATCACCCGCAAACGTGCCCGCGATGTATTCCAAAAGATTGTTTTGCCCGTCCTTGTCGAAGTCCCCCTGCTTGTCGATGAGGCCGAGGTCCCAAAGGCCGTTTTCGTCCGGGTAGCGCCCCGCTTGATAAAGCTGCCATTGCTCCCAAACGTCGGGCAACCCGTCTTTGTCCGCGTCTTCCCCCAGGGTGAGGTCTAACCGGACGCGCTCGCCGCCTTTGCCAGCGCGCAGGGTCCCCGCCACCTCGATCGGATAAAACAGCGCCCCATTCATCGACACCACCAAGCTAAACAGGCCTTGCGTCGCCACCGCCTTGTCCGTGTAAAACGACGTGCCGCTGCGGTTTTGATCGAGCCGCACATTCAGCTCATAGCTCTGATCGAGTTGGCTCGAAGTAATCGGGCTGCGGCCGATCTCCTGCCCGCCCTTGAGGAGAATCAGCTCCGCGCCCTCCCCGCGAATCACCTGACCCACTTGGTCGCGCACCGTGCCGTAAAGCGCATAGTACGGCGCCGGCGGAAAAGCTTGCGCCACCAGCGAACCGAGGAACCAAACCCCTGCGGCAGTTCCCCAGTGATGAACCAGCGCGCGCCTGAGGCGAAAAAGGGAGTTGAGGGACACGAGTGAAATTCTTTAAGTTGAACATGTCCGTTGTGCCAAACATCTCAGAATTGCAAACTTATTCCCAGCCTCAACCTGGTATTTAGGACGAATCCGGCAGTTTAAATGACGAAACAGCCAACCATCAGTCTTGCGCGCCGCCCCAAACGCCCAAATTACCTGGAAAATACGGCGGTGTGGCCACCTCAAACTCCCCCGCCGCCACCCGCTTGCGGCCAAGGTCAGCGCCACCACCCAGCACTCCATAACCCATGCGACGAACCCTTCTGCGCGCCACCTTGTGCCTGGCGATCCTGGGCATGCTCGTCCCAGGTTATATTCTCGCCGCGCACCGAGCGGCGCGACTCGACCTCGCCAATGGCGATGACGCCTATACCGCCGAAAAGTTGATTGGCATGGCCCCCGCGTCCCAAGAGGTCTACGCGGAAGGGGTGGGTTTGATGGATCCGACCCTTTTTTATCAGGCCGTGGTGACGCCCGATGAGGTGACCTGGCTAGCCCAGGTGCCAGAAGTGCCTCCTTTTGCGGCCCCGAACCACGCCCCTTCGTGGTGGCGTCTATCGCTGTGGTGGCACGGCAGGAACTCCGACATGAAGTACTTCCGGACCAACGAGAAATGGCCTTGCCTCTTCGCCTACAGCAAACAGCAGGGCTTAGTTTATGGCACCGTTGAGTTCGAATGAACCAAGCGCCGTCTCAGCGTTCGGCAAATCGGATCCTTGAGCTGCCCAACCTTGCGGGACCCA
>CALQKQ020000336.1 GCA_943331195.2 Akkermansia muciniphila
CAGCTCGAACTTCTTCGAAGTGCCGCTCGCCTTGCTGCCTTCGGCGATATTTTGCACCCCGCTGCGCGCGGCCTGCACCATCTGATCGTGGGTCCGGCTTTTGATGCTGATATAGCGATCACCAAACCGCACCGTCACATCATAGCAAAGCTGAGCCACCTGAAAACTCAGCAGCTTCCGGTATCCCCCGTGCCTTGGAATGAGCGGCTCGGATGCCATCAACTTCGTTAACATCCTTCCCCGCTTTGTCCATCAGCGCTATCCGATGCCTTCTTGTCCATTCTCCGAGCCTGGGAGGCTTCACCCAGAAAGGAGCGGGTTCCGAATACGGTCCCGGAGCCCTTTGGGCCAGGCGGCTAGCATCAGGCGCACTTGCTTTAGCCCGGCGGGTGGCGGGCGGCGCGACTGCTGGCTTGGCTGCGGGAAGATGGGTCGTCTTTCCAAAGGAGCCAACCTGGCCCCGCCTTTTAACGCCCGCGCTTGGGACCGGGCGACTTGCCCGCCCGCTTCTGCGGGGCCTGGCGCACCCGCGGGGCCCGCTTGCCGGCGGCTTTTTTGGCGGCGGGCCGCTTTTTGGCTAACCCGCTGCGCGGGGCACTCGCCGGACGGCCCACCGCGGGCCGCCCCTCCTTGCGGGTGTCGCTGGGCCGCTTGGAAGCTCCAGCCTTAGCGGCGGGCCGCGCGGCTGACCGCTTCGCCGCCGGCCGAGGCGTCGGTGCCGCCCCCGATTCACTGGCCGCCCCCGAGCGCTCCGCCGTAACGCGGCGCTGCGCGTCCTTCAATTTTTCCTTTTTGTCGGCCACCGCCATGTCCTCCTTGCGGCGGCCCTGGCGCCCACCCGTGCCCCGCACCGCCGGCTTCCACAAGTCCTTCACGCTGCCCTGCCGCTTCTCCCGGGCCCGCACGTCGAAACGGATCGGCAGCCCGTCATACTTCATGCTGTGGCGCACCGTATTCTCCAAATAGCGCCGATAGGTCGGCGTCATCAGGTCCTCGTGATTGACAAAAAGCACCACCCGAGGCGCCATGATCGGACGGCTCATTTCTTCGCGCGCTAACGTGGCATACAATAACTTAAAGCGGCGACCCCGCACGTGCGGTGGCGGCGTCCGCTCAATCGCTTCCTGCAGCAACCGGTTGAACTGCCCCGTGGACATGCCGTGGTCGCTGGCGTGTTTCACCTGATCGATCGCCCCAAAAACCTTGGACAAATTCTTCCCGTCCTTGGCCGACACCGCCACCAGCGGCGCATAGTGCAAAAAGAAAAGCTCCCGGCGCACGTGCTCCTCTAACTCCTCCAGCCGCGCCTTCATTTGCCCATCTGGATGATAGAGATCAAATTTATTGGCCACAATGATACAGGGCTTGTTCTCGTCCACGATGGTCCCCGCGATCTTCCGCTCCTGGGCCGTGACCCCGCGCGAGGCATCAATCACCAACACCGCCACATCGGCGCGCCGAATGCTCCGCTCGCTCCGCGCCACGCTGTAAGCCTCCACGCTCGTGTCAATCTTAGCCTTCTTGCGAATCCCCGCCGTGTCGATCATCAAAAAGGGTTGCCCCTGGTGCACATACAGGCTGTCAATGGAATCCCGCGTCGTCCCCGCCACCGCGCTGACAATGGCTCGTTCCGTGCCCAGGATGGCATTGAAAAGCGAGGACTTGCCCACGTTAGGGCGCCCGATGATCGCCATGCGAATCGCCAAATCCTCATTGAGTTCGGCCGTGCCATCCTCCGCCACTTCCACGAGTTCCTCCACCACGGGCGGCGGCACCGCCTGCTCACAAGCCTTGATCAAGGCCTCAATGCCCCGGCCATGCTCCGCGCTAAACGCCTGCACCGTCTTAAAGCCCAAGCGCCCAAAGTCCGCCATGTTCAAGTCGTGCTTGGGGTCGTCCGCCTTGTTCAAACCCAAAATCACCGGTTTCCCCTGCCGCCGCAACATCTGCGCCACCGACTCATCAATCGGGTGCATCCCCGAAAGCGCGTCCACCACAAATAAAATCGCATCCGCCGCCGCAATCGCAATCTCGGCCTCAATGCGCACCATGTCCCCAAAGTCGTCGTTCAGCGTGGCCCCAATCCCCCCCGTGTCCATCACCTGCAGCGGAAAACTAGCGTCCTTCACCGGCGCCATCAAGCGATCCCGCGTCACCCCCGGCATGTCGTGCACGATCGCGATGCGCCGCCCCGCGAGGCGATTAAAAAGGGCGCTCTTGCCCACGTTGGGGCGGCCGACGATGGCCACAATCCGGTCCTTGTTGCGTGAAACCTTCATAACTTATTCTGGGGGAGAAATTCGGGGAATCGCTTGCCTCACGCCGGAACCGCCCCGGCGCAAGCTTATATCGCCCCAGATCGCGATTGCGCCCCTACCGCCGCACCGCCTCCCCCTCCCGGATCTGCACCACGCAATCCACAATGTAGGCGATCCCCGACGCCACCACAAACACCGCCGCCACCACCACTGGCACCAGCGGCGGCAGCCATTCCAAGCGCAGCATCACCCAAGAAAGCGCCACCATCAGCGCCACCGTCGACACCTTCCCCGTCCAATGCGGCCGGATGATCACCTTCCCCACGCAATAGTGGATCAAGCACGCCCCCCCAAACGACAGCACATCCTTACTAATCACCAAAATCGGAAACCACAGCGGGAACCGTTCCCCCCGCGCCCAAAAAAGCGACAGCGTCAAAAGCGCCGCTAACATCAGCAGCTTGTCCGCAATCGGATCCAACATCGTCCCCAGCCGCGTCTGCTGATTGCAGTGGCGCGCCACCCAGCCATCCACCCAGTCGCTCACCGAAGCCACCAAAAACACCGCCGCCGCTCCCCAGCGATACGCCTCCACCGCCTGCCCCGCCGCCAAACTCCGCCCGTAGTACAGCGCCAGTCCCACAAACACCGGGATCAACAACATCCGAAAAAGAGTGATCCCATTGGCCACATTCATAGCCTCAACCATACCCCCTTCCTGCCGGTCCGCAGCCCCAATCGGCAAAATATCCCCACCCCCGCCAGCCGCCTCCCGTTTTCATTTCCCTTTGCACCCAGCCCCGCCCGCCGCTTTCCTCACCCCCATGTCCGCTCCCGCCAAGTCCGAAACTCCCACCATGGAAAAAATCGTTAGCCTCTGCAAGCGCCGCGGCTTCATCTTCCAGTCCTCCGAAATCTACGGCGGCATCAACGGCTTCTGGGACTACGGCCCCCTCGGCGCGGAACTCAAACGCAACCTCCGCGACGCCTGGTGGCGCACCATGACCCGCGAACGCGAAGACGTCGTCGGCCTCGACGCCACCATCATCATGCACCCCGCCATCTGGAAGGCTTCCGGCCACGTCGATACCTTCGCCGACCCCATGGTCGACTGCCTCGTCACCAATAAGCGCCTCCGCGCCGACCAAATCGAACCCCAAAACGGCATGGTCTACCGCTTCACCGGCGCCACCGGCTCCGCCGACACCGCCAGCTCGGTCCCCTTCGCCGCCCTCGCCCCCACCGGCAAACCCCGCGAGTCCGCCCTCAAAACCGCCCGCGCCTTCTACCTCGCCCGCGGCCTCCAAGACCCCGAACCCCTCGGCGGCGAAACCGGCGAAAAAGTCGAAGGCACCACCGCCTTCAATCCCGAAAACGGCGCCGAATTGACCGAGCCCCGCATGTTTAACCTCATGCTCAAAACCCACACTGGCCCGGTCGAGAGCGACGAAAACGTGGCCTATCTCCGTCCCGAAACCGCTCAGGCCATCTTCGCCCAATACAAAAACGTCGTCGATTCCAGCCGCGTCAAGGTCCCCTTCGGCATCTGCCAAATCGGCAAAGCCTTCCGCAACGAAATCAACCCCCGCAACTTTACCTTCCGCAGCCGCGAATTCGAACAGATGGAACTCGAGTTCTTCATCAAACCCGATGAAGCCATCGAAATCATCTCCGGTGCCGTCGCCCCCTGGACCGAATCCACCGACCTCACCACCCCCCAACCCAACTGGGGCTGGGAACTCTGGCACCGCTACTGGGTCGCCCAGCGCACCGCCTTCTACCAATCCATCGGCCTCGGCAACGTCATCCACTATTATTGGCAAACCAAGGAAGAGCTCGCCCACTACGCCCGCGCCTGTGTCGACATCCTCTGCGAATTCCCCTTCGGCACCGAAGAACTCGAAGGCATCGCCGCCCGCGGCGATTTCGACCTCTCCCAACACCAAAAACACGCCGGCAAACCCCTCGAGTTCTTCGACGAAGAACTCAAAACCGCCGCCGCGGCCCTCCCCCCCGAGGCCCTCGAAGCCATGGTCCAGCGCCGCCTCGCCGCCGAACAAACCAAAGAGAAAGGCGCCCTCTCCGAACCCGAAGTCCGCGCCTGGTTCGAACGCCTCGCCAAAGGATTCTACCTCCCCCACGTCATCGAACCCTCCGCCGGCCTCGACCGCATGGCCCTCGCCGTCATTGCCAAAGCCTTCGAGCAATACGAAAAAATCGACCCCAAGGGCAAGTCCGAGACCATCACCGTCCTCCGCCTCCACCCC
>CALQKQ020000337.1 GCA_943331195.2 Akkermansia muciniphila
CCCCCCGACGCAGGCTCCGTCGGCTCATTCAAATACAAAAACGCCGTGATCCGGGCGGTCCGGTTCGGGATCAGATGAATCGCCCCCGCAAGCAACCCCCCGCCAATCACGATCAAGCCCAAAATGTAAATCGTCCGCGTGCCAGCAATGTACAACATCGCCGTGCACACCAAAAAGATCAGCGAAGCCGTGCCCAAATCAACCTCCACCGCAATCAGAGCCACCGGCACCGCCACCATCCCCAGCGGCAGGACAAAACCACCCCAAAATTCGCGGCGCCGATCCCGAAAACGGGCGCACCACGCCGCTAGGGCAATCACCGTGCTCAGCTTGGCAAGCTCCGATGGCTGCCCCGTGAACGACCCCACGCCCGGAATCCGCAGCCCAATCCAGCGGCTCGCCCCCCCAACCTTCACCCCCACCCCCGGCAGCAAACAGAGCACCAGCAGCGTCACCGAAACCCAAAAAATCGGCCCCACCGCCGCATTCAAGCGATGGTAGTCCGTCGCCGCCAACACCCCCGCCGCCACCAAGCCCAACAAGAGCCAAAGGCCCTGGCGCCGCACCCCCGCAAAGGCATCCAACTGGCCCTCCTGGCTGTACGGCGCCGTGCTCAACAACATGACAAAGCCCAGCGCCGTCAGCAGCAAAAAGCTGATCACCAGGATATAAGCGATACCTCGTCCCATTGGATTTTTGTAAAATAAGGGCTCGCCTCGTTCAGACTAAAAAGACTTCGCTCTAACCCTAGCGCTTAACCGCAATCTTCAAAACCTGCCCCATCTGCACCCGCGAGGCATCCGTAATGCCGTTCGCCAGCATCACTTCATTCGGCGAAAGCCCATAGCGCTTGGCCACATTGTAGACCGTGTCTCCTTTTTGCACCACGTGCGTCCGGCTGCCCGTGCTCGGCTTAGTCTTGGCCATCACCGGCACCGGGGCCGCCGCCGCCTTCGGCTTGACCGCCGCCGCCGCACTGCGACTCGGCGTCTCCGGCCGCGCCGGGCGCTCCCCACCAGTCGGCTCCGCCTTCACCACCGCCGCCCGCGCCGCCGCCACCACCGGCTCCGGCTTCGGCTCCGGGTCCGCCACCGCCACCGGAGCGTAAGGATTTTCCGCCCCTGCCTTGAGGGCGAATTCCCGGTGCCCCACTTCCTCCGAAGGCGTCGCCACAATGATCGCCAACGGCTGGTTCAGC
The DNA here is from genome assembly GCA_943331195.2 of Akkermansia muciniphila. GTDB lineage: Bacteria > Verrucomicrobiota > Verrucomicrobiia > Verrucomicrobiales > V1-33 > CAIZWU01. The sequence goes on from CALQKQ020000337.1 coordinate 1,199, forward strand.
GGAGCCGGAGCCCCCCCCGCCGCCCCAATGACCCGCTCGTGCGCGGGAATCGTCAGGACATCGCCGCGCTCAAACGCAGCGCCAGGGTTGGCCGCTTCCAGCTCCGCCGGGGTAATCCCAAATTTCGACGCCACCAGCGCCTTGGTCTCGCCCGCCTGCACAATGTGTTGCCCCTGAGCACCAACCTCATCACTAGCCGGAGCATCCTCAGGCACAATTTCCGCCCGCGGAATCACCGCCGCTTCCGGCGCCGCCGAAGCCGCCACCGCCACCGCCACCGCGGCCGGAGCCGGGGCACTACTAGCATGCGCACTGCGCGTCGCCAAACCCTCCGCCTCCCGGTCATCCTTCCCATAAACGTGAAAACCAAACAAACCACCCACCGCCACAAGATGCAGCACCAACATCACGATGAACGCCCGGGACATGCGAATTTGCGGCTCGTCCACCTCCCAGTCCTCCTCCCCAGTCACCTGGGCAGAGAGGCGATAGGCTTTCCTTTTGACCGGGCGAATGAAAGCGTGCAGGCGCGGCAAAAGTTTGCGATCGGTCGAACCGGTTTCTCGAGGGGATGATTTCATGGGGTTAGCTGCAGTTGGTGAACAAGTTGACAAAAAACATCTCCGCGGTGCCCATAGCCGGTGAACATGTCGAAGGACGACGTGCCCGGGGCAAAGAGAATCGACTGGCCCGGAGCCGCCGCCGCATAGGCCCGCTGCACCGCCTCCTCCAAGTCGCGACAACACACCGCCCCAGGCCACACCCGCGCTAGGGCCGGGCCGATCTCTCCTATCGTAAAAACATCGCTAGCCTTTTCCCGAACCAGCCCCAACAGCGGCTCATAGTCTAGCCCCTTTTCCTTGCCCCCAGCGATCAACACCACCCGGCCCTCCTGCCCGCGCAGGGCGCTCTCAACCGCATGAATGTTAGTAGCCTTGGAATCGTTGAGGAACTCGCGCCCCGCGATCGTGGCCACCACTTCGCAGCGATGCCGCGGCGGCACAAAATGACCCACCTGCGCCGCCGCCTCCTCCAAGGGCAACCCCCAGGCAGACACCGCCGCCAGGGCCGCCATGATGTTCTCCGCATTGTGGCGTCCCCGCAGCCGGGTGTCCCCTAAGGCTAGCAAAGCCCGGTCTCCCACATAAATCACCCCATCGCGGAACGTCCAGTCGCTCGCCTCCCCCCACGCGCTAAAGCTGACCCGCCGCGCCACCAGCGGCGGCAGCGGCTCGTCCCCCTTCACCACCGCCGTATCCGATGCCCTCTGATTCTCAAAAATCCGCAACTTGGCGGCGCGATAGGCCTCCAGCGAAGGATGCCGGTCCAAGTGGTCCGCCGCAAAATTCATCCATACCGACACCACCGGCCGAAAATGTTGAATCAATTCTAACTGAAAAGAACTAACCTCAACCACCAAGACATCCAGGGGCTCATCCTGCAACACCACCTCCGAGAGCGCCGTGCCATAGTTGCCGCAGGGAACGGTGCGCCGCCCCAAGGCCCCCATGAGGTGCGCGATCAAGCCCGTGGTGGTGGTCTTTCCATTGGTCCCCGTGACCGCAATCACCGGCACCAGCGTCTGCTGAAAAGCAAACTCAATCTCGCTCAACCCCGGGACGCCCCGAGCCAACAGGCCCTGGGCCAAGGGCCACGACGGATCAATCCCCGGACTCAAAATGGCCAAGTCATAGCGCCCTTCATCCTCGCGCGCCGCCGCCCCGCTCCGCACCGCAAAACCCTCCGCCTGCGCCCGCGCCGTCCCCGCCGCGTCCCCCGGGCCGTCGTCCAACAACACCACCTCCGCGCCCAGTCGGCGGGCCAGCCGCGCCGCCGCCATGCCACTCGCTCCCGTCCCGAGGATGGCAAAGCGTTGACCCGCGTATTTGGAGGCAGGAGGCAACATGGTTCTAACGCAATTTTAGAGTGCCCAGCGCAATCATGGCGCCGAGCAGACTCAGGATCCAAAAGCGGACGATCACCTGGCTCTCCTTCCACCCCTTCAACTCAAAGTGGTGATGGATCGGAGTCATCAGAAAAAACCGCCGCGGACTGCCATACAGCCTGCGGCTGAGCTTAAACCAACTTACCTGCCACATCACCGACAAGGCTTCCATGACGAAGACGCCCCCCGCAATCAGCAACACCAGCTCCTGCTTGCAGCAGATCGCCACCGCCGCCAGGCACCCCCCAATCGCCATGCTGCCCGTGTCGCCCATGAACACCCGCGCCGGATAACAGTTGAACCAAAGAAAGCCCGCCGAAGCCCCCACCAAGGCAAAGCAGAGCGCCGTCAACTCTCCCACGTAAGCGTTGTGCTCAATGTTCAAATACCCGGCCATCTGATAATGCCCCGTCACATAGCAAAAAATCCCATAGGCCAAGGCCGTGCTAATGGTGCAGCCCGCCGCCAGCCCATCCAGGCCATCGGTCAGATTGACCGCGTTGGAACAACCCACAATCACCACCGCAAAAAACACCACCGTAAACCACCCCATATCGCTAACCTCAAACAATTCCTTCTTGATAAAGGGAAGCTGCAGGTGGGCAAAATAATTCTCCTGCCCGGGCAGGCGATAAAGCACGTAGCCAGCGGCTAGGCCAATGATCCACTGCACCGCGAGTTTTCCCCCGCTGCTCACCCCCTTGGAGTTCTTTTTGCTGACCTTCAGCCAGTCGTCGACAAAACCCAGCGCGCCCAGCCCCAAGGTTACAAAAAGACAAATCCACAGGAAGGGATTGTCCCAGCGGCAGCCCAACAGCCCCGCGCTGACAAGCGCCCCAATCAACAGCACCCCCCCCATGGTGGGCGTGCCAGCTTTTTTCCCGTGCAGCTCAAAGAGGCGGTTCACTTCTTCCTTGGTGCGGATGGGCTGTCCCATCTTCAAGGAAATCAACTTCCGGATCACCCGGTCGCCGAAGGCCAGGCTCAGCGCGAAGGCAATCACCAAGGCCGCAATAGAGCGAAACGTCTGATATTGCAGGACATTCGTCAGCTTGGCTAGGAGCCCGCCGCCGACGTCGCACTGTTGATAGATCCAATAAAGCATGATTCAGGAGGAAAGGGGTTGGATGACGCGTTCCATGGCTGCCGAGCGGCTGCCTTTGACCAAAATGAGATCGCCGGGCCCAGCGCTCGCCCGAAGAAAAGCCGCCGCCGCCCCCGCATCGGAAAAGCTCCGCAGCTTGGCCGGAGCCCCGCCCGCCGCCACATAGCCCTCCCCAATCAGTTCCGCCTCGCCGCTGCCCACCACGCAAAGCTGGTCGATTCCCAACTCCTGCACCGCCGCCCCCAGCGCAAGGTGCGCCGCCCGGGCCGTCGCCCC
>CALQKQ020000338.1 GCA_943331195.2 Akkermansia muciniphila
ACCATCAGCCTCGAATCCATCAGCGGCGAACCCGACCCCCAATCCATCCCCCTCGGCGGCCGCCTCCCCTCCGGCAGCCTCCACATCGGCCGCCGCCCCCTCGCCCTCGAAGCCCTCGAAACCTGGGACCTCTCCCTCTACCAACGCCTCCGCAACTCCCGCGAATCCGAAGCCCTCCACCCCTGGCTCACCCGCGTCCTCCGCCTCTACCTCGCCTCCGTCCTCCTCCTCGCCCTCGGCGGCGGCCTCGCCTGGTGGCTCTCCACCGGCAACCCCGCCCGCGGCCTCCAAGTCCTCATCTCCCTCCTCGTCGTCTCCTGCCCCTGCGCCCTCGGCGTCGCCCTCCCCCTCGCCGACGACCTCGCCGCCGCCGCCATGGAACGCATCGGCGTCTTCATCCGCCGCCCCATCTTCTGGCCCCGCCTCGCCCAAGTCCGCCACCTCATCTTCGACAAAACCGGCACCCTCACCCTCGAATCCCCCCAACTCGCCAACCCCGCCGCCCTCCGCTCCCTCTCCCCAGCCCAAGCCTCCGCCCTCCGCTCCCTCGTCCGCGATAGCCTCCACCCCATCTGCCGCAGCCTCACCGAAGCCCTCGCCCACCTCCCCCTCCCTCCCCTCCCCCTCCCCGCCCCCGAAATCCACGAAACCCCAGGCTGCGGCGTCGCCTTCACCGACCCCGCCAACCACCACTGGTCCCTCGGCCACCCCTCCTGGAACGGCCTCTCCCCCTCCCGCCCCTCCCCAGCCTCCACCTCCTCCCCACACCACCCCACCGCCGACGCCCTCTTCCGCCTCAACGGCACCACCCTCGCCTCCTTCCAATTCACCGACGCCATCCGCCCCGAAACCCGCGCCCAAATGCAGCTCCTCCGCCGCCAAGGCTTCTCCCTCCACATCCTCAGCGGCGACCGCAGCGCCAAAGTCGCCGCCCTCGCCCGCGCCGCCGCCATCCCGCTCGACTGCGCCCACGGCAACCTCAGCCCCTCCCAAAAAGCCGACGCCGTCCGCGCCCTCGACCACCACGATACCCTCTACCTCGGCGACGGCGCCAACGATAGCCTCGCCTTCGACCAAGCCTTCCTCACCGGCACCCCCGCCGTCGATAAAGGCCTCCTCGAAAACCGCGCCGACTTCTACTTCCTCGGCCGCAGCCTCAGCTTCCCCCAACGCCTCTTCGATACCGCCCGCCGCCGCCGCCTCGCCGTCCGCCACACCACCGCCTTCGCCCTCCTCTACAACGCCAGCGCCGCCGCCATCTGCCTCTCCGGCGCCATGACCCCCCTCCTCGCCGCCATCCTCATGCCCCTCAGCTCCCTCGCCACCCTCGCCCTCGTCGCCCTCCACTTCCGCTCCCCCACCGAAATCGCCCCCTCTCCCTTGCCCGCATCCCCGGGTTAAATCCTATCTCGAATAGGTATTTTGATAGGCGATGCTTGGTAACAAGATCGATTGTTCAACGACCCAAACAGGGCCACCCATTGCCAGCGCGCCTCCTCGGCGCTGCCCTCAACCCTCCTCCACCATGTCCCTACCCATCCCCTCACGCCTCCTCGCCACCGCCCTCGCTGCCGCCAGCGCCTCCGCCCTCATCGCCTCCGCCTCCGCCGGCACCGCCCCCCCTCCCCAGCCCACCCCTGCTCCCAACCCCCCCTCCATCAGCTACGACTACCTCGAAGCCGGCTACACCCACCTCTGGCTCGACGACACCCCCCTCAACCTCTTCGACAACCACGACGGCTACCACCTCGGCCTCAATAAATCCCTCTCCCCCAACTTCTTCCTCCTCGCCGATTTCTCCCAAGTCTTCGCCAGCGAATCCGCCGACCTCCACGCCTTCGGCCAAAACGTCTCCGTCAGCGGCGACCTCAACAGCCTCAGCGCCGTCCTCGGCCTCGGCTTCCATACCCCCGTCGCCCGCAACATCGACTGGGTCCTCCAAACCGGCGCCACCTACTCCCGCATAGAACTCGACCTCGAAGGCCGCAACCACCGCTACTCCTGGAGCCTCGACGAAGCCGCCACCATCGACGGCTTCGGCATCCAAGCCGCCACCGGCTTCCGCTTCGCCCTGGCCAACTGGATCGAACTCGACCTCTTCTACCAATACGCCTGGTCCGACGCCGAAGCCGAAGTCCTCGGCAACAACTTCGCCTCCTCCGACGCCGACGTCCACTCCGGCAAAGCCGCCCTCATCTTCCGCAACCTCGCCGTCGCCAACCTCGACCTCGTCCTCTCCGGCCTGCTCGCCGAAAATGGACAAAACCTCCTCGTCGGCCTCCGCTACAATTTCTAACCCCCCGGCAAAAAATCGGCGGGCATGGCCCATTGCTTCATAGGTTCATAGGTTCATCAGTCCGAAGGCGTGGAGAAAACTCCACGCCTTCTTGGCGTTGACACCCCTCTTCCCCAGCTTGTCTGGCCAGCGCACATCCATTTACTAGGATAGAGATCGCCCCTCCACCCGGTATCTCTGCCTTGGCAAAACCCTCCCCACCAACTAGTCCCTTCATGAGACCCTCCACCTCCCTCTGTAGCCTCGCCGCCCTCCTCGCCTTCGCCCTCCCCTCCGCCCCAGCCGCCGAAGCCAACCCCATCTGGAGCACCCCAGAATCCGCTCGCAGCGAAAACCCCGATTTCGCCCTCCAAGGCGAATACGGCAGCACCACCCCCGGTGCCCCCACCGGCGCCCAAGTCGTCGCCCTCGGCGACGGCAAATTTGAAGCCCACCTCTTCGACGGCGGCCTCCCCGGCCTCGGCTGGACCCGCGAAAAAACCCACACCCTCCTCACCGGCTCCGGCAACGCCGGCACCGCCTCCTTAGCCTCCGCCGACGGAAAAATCACCGCCACCATCGCCAACAACAAATTCACCCTCAACGGCGCCGCCCCCCTCCCCCGCATCGAGCGCGCCAGCCCCACCCTCGGCGCCCCCGCCCCCAAGGGGGCCACCGTCCTCTTCGACGGCAGCACCGCCGACCTCTGGGACAACGGCAAAGTCGAAAACAGCCTCCTCGCCGCCTCCAACGCCACCAGCAAACCCCGCTTCCGCAACTACTCCGCCCACTTCGAATTCCGCACCCCCTACAAACCCTTCGCCCGCGGCCAAGACCGCGGCAACAGCGGCATCTACCACGGCGGCCGCTGGGAAACCCAAGTCCTCGACTCCTTCGGCCTCAAAGGCGAACAAAACGAGTGCGGCGGCATCTACTCCATCGCCGCACCCCGCCTCAACATGTGCCTCCCTCCCCTCACCTGGCAAACCTATGACGTCGATTTCACCAACGCCACCTTCGATGCCAAAGGAAAACAAACCGCCTGGCCCAGGATCACCGTCAAATTGAACGGCGTCCTCATCCACGAAAACCTCGAGCTCAATAAAGAAAACACCACCGCCGCCCCCCTCGGCGGCCCCCTCAAAGACGAAGACCGCCCCATCTTCATCCAAAACCACGGCAACCCCGTCCTCTTCCGCAATATCTGGGTCCTCCCCCGCAAGTAAGTTCCGCCAAAGGCCCCCCCAGCTCGGCCCCGCCACCTCGCCCCAAGCCGGGGCGGCGCGCGCCGGGCTGAGGGCTCCCCCTTCGCCACGACAACCCGCCGCGCCAGGATCGGAAATCATGAGAGGCGTCAAAAAACAACACCTGCCAAGCAAAACCTGCCCCGCCTGCCTCCGGCCCTTCACCTGGCGCAAGAAGTGGGAGCGCGATTGGGAGGCGGTGCAGTTTTGCAGCGATCGCTGTCGACGCCACCACCCCGCCGCGGTCGCCCCCCCGGCCTTGGGCGCAGCCGTCAAAGCCCATCCAGTAACAGGCAGAGGCCGCGACTGCTCCAGGCCAAGGTCCGCCCCCAATTAGTCGCCACCAAGCGCCGCTGGCTGACGGCATCGTATCCCTGCTCCAGTTGGTGGTGCAGCGGGATCTGCACCAGCCCGGTGGAGAGCCAATTGAACGCCAGCGGCCCCAAGCTGACTAGCAGCCAAGCCCCGCCGCCCCCCTCCCAGACAAGCCACCCCGCGGTCCCCAACTCCACCAGCATGAGCGGTGCCACGATCCAGGTAATCTGCCGCGTGTGCCTCCGGTGATAGGCCGCAAAGGCTTCCCGGCCGACCTGCGCGAATAGCGGATAGTGCACCACCTGAATGGTCCAGATCAACCCCACCAGGGCCCAGGTAGCCGCCAGGTGAACCGCGCCCAGAAGACTCATCGCCCCGCCTCAGTTTGAGCTAGGGCCACATAGTCGGGCCGCTCCGCCGCGCTGCGGTGGACGAAGCGGCGCACCACCCGGCCATCCTTTATCAAAAACACCCCTGGAAGCTGCCGCCCGTCCCCTTCCCATAAACCTGGGCGATACCCCGCCAGAAAGGCCTTCATGCCGCGCCGCCACACTTCCCCGCCTAGCAGTTGCCCTAGCTTCCCTCGCCGCAGACCCAGCCCACGGTACAGGCGGCGCTCCGGATCCGATACCGCCGGCACGTCGCCCAATCCATAGCTGGCTAGCAGGGCCGCAAAGGATGCCGCGTCC
>CALQKQ020000339.1 GCA_943331195.2 Akkermansia muciniphila
CCACCGTGCGCACGCTCGCCGACGCAAAGCCTCCCGACACATCAATGAGGCTAATCGATCCCTCCGGATCCTCTCCCGGGGCCAAGGCCATTTCCCCCTCATTGGCAGCCAAAATCGTCTTGCTATCAGCCGTGAAGATCAATTGATCGGGATTCGCCCCCACCAACACCGACCCCAGGAAAACCCCATCGCTCGCTTGGAAAAAGGCCACGCTGCCCGGCTGCGCCTTGTCCACCGCTATGATCGATACTGCCAGCACCCCTTGGCGTACCACCACATGGGAAATATCCCGCGAACTCAAACCCGCAGCCACCGGGTCAATCGGTGCCAAGCGCCGCGGAGCCCGCGGATTGCTTAAATCCGCCACCTGCACCCCCACTGGCGAGGCCGCAAAGGCCCGCCGCGAGACCGGATCGTAGGCCGGAATTTCCGCCCCACCCGAACCCGCCGCTGCCCCAGTGTCAGTTAGCACCACCGATCCCTGCAAGGAAATCGATAGGTTATTGCTCGGCGTCGCCGCCAGCACCGCCGCCGGCAAAACATCCACCGCAAACTCCACGCTCTGCGTCCCACCCGCGCCGTCCGCCACCTTATAGGTCACCACGTTCATCCCCACCGCCGCCAACGCCGGATCAAAGGTATCCCCCATCACCCCCGCACCAGAAAAAGTCCCTCCCGCCGGAGCCACCCCCGTCGCTTCCAACAAGCGCAGCGGCGAACCGTCCGCCGCCACCGCAAGCCCTCCCGCCGCCGCCGCCTTCAGGCTGGGAGCAGGGGACATCTGAAATTCACTAACAATCTCTGGAAGGCGCCCCGTCACCCCAGCCGGATCAGCCTCAAGCTGCGCCTGGTTGTATGGCGCAATCCCCCAGGTCGTGGTCTTGAGTTGCTGCGTCGCCGCATCAATGGAGAACTCAGTCCATCCATAGCTGTTCGTCGCCATATAGAAACCTTCGCGCAATTGCGCCTGCGGCAGCGGATTGGCTGTCAGGCTCAAGCGGTTGTAGCCCAGCGCCTCCAGGCCTGGGTTGATGATCCCCGCCACCAGGGATTCCTTGCCCCCCGCGGGCAGCGATTGGTAATAAAGATCCGTCCCCGCGGGCACCAGCCCCACTCCCATGGCCAAGTCCACAATCGTCGGCCCAAACGGTTTGTCATAGGCTACCGACCCCGTGATGATTTCTAAACAATTCGTCTGAATCTGAGCTTGCCCCGGCCCCATCTGATAGGAAAGCCGATTCACCGCCGTCCCGTGGAAGTCGGCGGTCACAAACACCACATTGCTAATCTTCTGCGTCTCAATAAATTGCAGAATCTCCCGCCGCTCATAGGCATAGCCTTCGTAGCGGTCTTCCGCTCCCAGCGGGCCAAAGTTTTGCATCGGCTCCGGACACATCACAAATTTCCAAACCGTCCCCGCCGCCTGCGCCGCCATCAAGTCCATCTTGAATTCGGCCAATTGAGCCGCTCCCAGCAGAGTGCGCCCCGGCGCAAATGAACCCACCAAAAACGCGCCCACTTCGGCCGGATCATTGATGTTGGCGACCGGTGTCAAAGGAGCACTGCGAAAGCTTCGCGCATCTAACATGAACACGGCCGCATCGCGCCCATAGCTATGGTAGCGATACAGCTTCGCCCGGCCCGCCGTGGCCACATCGCCAGTGGCCCCATACTGCAGATCCCGCCCCGGATGGTACTCCCGGAAGGCTTGCATCCCGTTGGCAAAGGTCTCCGTATCGCTGATCAATTCCCCGCTATCGCCGCTAAAACGACCATCCGAAAGGCGCGGCTCCGCTCCTGAAAAATCATTGGTGACCTCATGGTCGTCGATTGTCGCCAACACCGCCGTGGCACTGCGCAGCGTTGCGTAACTATTCATCCCATACCGGCGACCATACACTTCGTTGTGCCGCGTGCGGAACTCGCTCAAAGACCGAGCCTGGCCCACTGGCAGATCAGGCGTGCCCACATCGCCATAAATGGTGTCACCCAACTGTAGAAAGAAGTTCAGATTCCGCCCCGCCGCATTCTGAATGCTCGGGTAAGGCGCCAACTCGCCGCGCTGATCGCCCGAAACCCCAAAACGCAGCCCCCCCAGCACCCCCGCCGCCGCCGCCGTTTGAAATTGGCCCAAGGCACTCTCCCCCTGACCGCTCACCCGGTAATGATAGGTCTTCCCCGATGCCAAGCCGCTCAGGCTAACTTTCACTGGCTGCAAGGTATCCACCACCTCCGCAGTCGCACGGCCCACTCCCACCGCAAAACTCGCGTCCTCCGCATACTCAAAAAGCAGTTCCCCTAACTGGTCGCTCCGCCCCCACAACACCGCCTCAGTTTGACTCACATCCCCCGCCGCCACCAGCAAGGGTGCCCTCGTCCCCAGGCCAGTGAGGGCCACCTCAAAGCTAACCGCCCCCTCAGCCCCTTGGCTGCGCAGGTGCAAAACCGCCGATTTCATCCCCACACGCGCCGCTTTAAACGCCACCGTCACCGATCCCGTTTGCCCAGGCTCCAGGCTTCCCGGCGGGGCACTGGTCACCTCAAAACAATCCGCATCAGCTCCGCTCAAACTCGCCTCTAGCCCCGTCAAACGCGAAACCCCACCGTTGCTCAAGCTAAAACGCTGCGTCCCGCGCCGCCCCAGATCCACCTCGCCAAACCCAAATCCCTCCACCGCTCCATCCACCAAGGCCGGGCCCGTCGCGGGAGATCCCGCATACACCGCTAATTCCGCCGCCGCCACCCGCACCCGATACACCAACACCACGGTGTCATTTTCCAGGCCAGCATCATAACTCTGCAGTTGCCCCGCGCTATCAAGATAGCGCCCATCTCTTGTCAAAAAGTCATTGTCGTTGCCCACAAAAAGGAAGAAGTCGTCAGGATTCAATGGATCCTGCGCCGACACCAAGGACAGCGCCTCCCACTTCTCGCAAACCGTGTTCGCATTGCCCGGCGCCACCTCAAAGTTAAACCCAAACTTCGCCAGCTCCGCCCGCGCAGAACCCAGCCCACCAATCATATTCAAAGCCTCCTTCCAGTCCACCGCCACCACGCTGCTCACGAGCTTCCCCGCCGGAGCCACCGCCTGGCCCTCTTCGTCATACCGCCCATCGATATCTGTCGCTAACGCTAAATCAGCCAGTAAAATCGATTTGAAAACCGGCGTCCCCGACGATCCCCGGCCATTCCCATCGCGCGACAAGATCAACAGCTGGTGGTTATTCAGGGCTACAATGGAGCTTTGCGCCGCCGTGCGGTCGACTCCCGCCACCGCGTCGCTATCCACCTTCGGCAATTGCACCACATATTGCTGCGCCGGTCCCCCCGCAAGATCGGAACTGGCAACATCAAACACCACCAGGCGGGTCGTGCTGCGCCCCACATTGCCGCTGCCGCTGTCCTGCAGCGTCGCGCTTTGCAGCAGTCCAAACAGTTTACTCCCATCCGGGCTCTGCGCCAGGCCTTCTAAACCTTGATTAATGCGCCGCCCATTGACCGGAGGATCTGCTAGAAAATTCGCCACCCCCACCGGGGCATGCGGAATCAGCGCCGCCGGCAACAACAGTTGACCATCAATCTGCTTCGCCGCATTGAAGTGATACAACGAGGCCCCGTATTCATCGCTGACCCAACCGCTGCCAGCCTTGCCCGCCCTGGTATCTAACACCAATCCTTCGGCATCCACCGTCAGGCGCTTCACCACCGCGCCGTCGCTTTGCACCGTCTCACCCGCCACCACCGGCACCGTAGTTCCAAAGAGGGACGCCGTCTCCGTCGCCAAAAGTCCCGTCGTAAAAACCGCCGCCGTCTCCGGATCGCCATCGTGGTCATAGGTGAACCGGCTCGATCCCGTAAAGTTCATCACCACCTGGTCCTGGGCCTCCGTGGCCGCGCTGCCTGTATAAGGACTAAAAGAAAATTGATAGGAATTGATTCGCGCCGCATAGTTCGAAAACAGCGTGCCCGCGTTGTAGCCTCGGTCGGGCAGGGTCTCCATGGTTCCCCGAAAACTGCCATCAGGATTTTTCGTAAAACCCGTCACCTGGAAATCTGAAATAGAACCCAACGACTCCCCCGTGGCCGGGTCGATGGCACTGGCCGGAACCCGTCCCACCCCTTGCAGACCCAAATTGACCAGGGAAGCCCCACCCAAGGTCACTCCCGCAGCACTCCACTCCCCCGTGTTAGGAGCAGTAATGTCCCGACTCGCCGCGCTATAGTCCGGCTTGGCCACCGGAGTCACCGTCGCCGCCAAACTGTCCGCGCTCCCCGTGCTGTTGCTCACTCGCACCCAATAGGTCGCCGCCGCCGTCAAAGGAATCGTATTGAGCGTCGCCGCCGTGGCCCCCGCAACCAAAGTGGTGCTGTCGCCGCGGCTGCCCTCATACCATTGATACACTGGCGCCGGGGACCCGGTGGCCACCACACTCAAGCCCACCCGGGCCCCTGTCACAAACGTCTTGCTCACCGGTTGCGTCGTAATCGCCGCCGGAGCGGTGATCGTGACCACCGCC
>CALQKQ020000340.1 GCA_943331195.2 Akkermansia muciniphila
ATGATGACGTCGGCGTTGGTGTATTGGAGGACGTATTCGGCGCAGACGGGGATTTCCCAAGCGCCGGGGACGCGGTAGAGGGGGACGCTGGCGGCGGGCATGAGGCCGAGGAGTTCGGCTTTGGTGGATTCGAGGAGGCCGTTCATGAGCGGCTCGTTGTACATGCTGGCCACGATGGCGAACGTCTTGCGCGGGCCGATGAGGCGCGGTTTGCGGGGGAGGGTCTGCGAAGCCATAAAAAGGGAGTCCGAAGCATGGCGCTGAGGGAGGGAGGCGCAACCCGTTTTCGGAAGTTTGTGGGGAGGGGGCCGGGGGATGAAAGGGGCGAGGGGGTGGGCGAGGGGAATTGAGGAAGGGGTAAACTTTGCGGTTTCGGGCGGGGCGGGATGGGTGATGGTCGGGCGCTTTCGTTTTGCTCTTTTTGCTCCTTTTGCCCTAACACGATATGATTAAAGTTGGACTTGTCTCGCTTGGCTGCGCCAAAAACCTCATCGACAGCGAAATCATGATTGGGCATTTGCATGCGGCGGGGATGAGCATGACGGCGGACGAGCGGGAGGCGGATGTGCTGATTGTGAACACGTGTTCGTTTATCGACATGGCGAAGCGGGAGAGCATTGGGACGGTGCAGGATGCGGTGGAGGCGCGCGGGGAGGACAAGAAGCGGAAGAAGCAGAAGATCATTGTGGCGGGGTGTCTTTCGCAGCGTTTTTCGAAGGAGTTGCCGGGGTTGATGCCGGAAGTGGATGCGTTTATTGGGCTGGATCAGATCACGCAGGTGGCGCCGATCATTGAGCGCTTGATGGGGCGGACGCGCCTCGAGGAGGAGGATCCGGAGAATTTAGTGACGAAGCAGCCGCGCTATATTCCGGACTATGACACGCCGCGGTTCCGGCTGACGCCGAAGCATTCGGCGTATGTAAAGATCGCGGAGGGCTGCAATCACACTTGTTCGTTCTGCATTATTCCGAAGATCCGGGGGCGGCACCGGAGTCGGAGTCAGGAGAGCGTGGTGCGGGAGGTGGAGCAGTTGGTGGCGAGTGGGGTGCGGGAGATCAATTTGATTTCGCAGGACCTGACTTATTTTGGGATGGACAAGTGGACGGAGGCGCGGCCGAATCCGCGGAGTCCGGTGGATAGCAGTCGGGGGGAATCGCTGGCGACCTTGTTGCGGGCGCTGAATGAGATCCCGGGGGATTTTTGGATTCGGCTGCTGTATACGCATCCGGCGCACTGGAGTGATGAGTTGATTCAAACGATCGCGGAGTGTCCGAAGGTGGCGCGTTATGTGGACATTCCGCTGCAGCACATTTCGGATCGGATGTTGAGTATCATGCAGCGGGAGACGACGGGGGATTACATTCGGGCCTTGATTGGGCGGATGCGGGCGGGGATTCCGGGGTTGGCGATTCGGACGACGTTTATTGTAGGCTTTCCGGGGGAGACGAAGGAGGACTTTGCGGAGTTGCTGCAATTCATCAAGGAGACCAAGTTTGAGCGGGCGGGGGTGTTCCGGTACAGCAGCGAGGAGGGGACGAAGGCGTATAAATTAGAGGGTCGGGTGCACCACAAGACGTGTGAGAGTCGGTGGAATCAGGCGATGCGGGAGTTGCAGGTGATAGCGGAGGCGTTCAATGCGAGCCAGGTGGAGCGGCGCTTGCGGGTGTTGGTGGAGAAGCCTGGGGTGGGGCGGACGGAGATGGATGCGCCGGAGATTGATGGGACGGTGATGGTGGATGCGGCGTTGCCGGTGGGGGAATTTGCTGAGGTGACGATCGCGGATTGGCGGGGGTATGATTTGGTGGCGGCGCGCTGAGGGGGGGCGCTAGCGGGGATTTAGGAGAAAGTTAGGGGGTTTGGGTTGGGGTTTAGGACTCGCCGAGTAGTTTGCGGAAGGCGGCGGGTTTGAGGTGGAGGCGGCGGGCGGCGGCGTTGAGGTCCTGGGGGTCGGGGCGGAGGGCGGCTTCGGCGAGGAGTTTTTCGATCCAGGGGAGGGGGGGGAGTTGGAGGGAGGTGGCGGCGTCGAGGAGGAATTGGATGGCGGCGTCGTGGGTGAGGGGGGAGGATTGGTTGAGGGGGGAATCGGGGCGCGGGGCGATGCCGAGGCCGAGGGGGATATCGCGGGCGGTGAGGACGTCGGTATTGGCGAGGACGGCGGCGCGCTGGAGGGTATTTTCGAGTTCGCGGACGTTGCCGGGCCAGTTGTAGCTTTCCATGAGGGCGTAGGCGTCTTCGGCGAGGCGGAGGCGAGGGTTATGGCGTTTTTTGGCGAGGCGGTCGACGAAGAAGCGGGCGAGGAGGGGGATATCTTCGGGGCGTTCGCGGAGGGGGGGGAGGTGGACGCGGATGATGTTGAGGCGGTAGAAGAGGTCTTCGCGGAAGCGGCCGATTTCGACTTCTTTTTCGAGATTGCGGTTGGTGGCGGCGATGATGCGGACGTCGGTTTTGAGGGTTTCGTTGCCGCCGACGCGGGAGAATTCGCCTTCTTGGAGGACGCGGAGGATTTTGGTTTGGACGTGGAGGGGCATTTCGCCGATTTCGTCGAGGAAGAGGGTGCCGCCGTCGCATTGTTCGAAGCGGCCGACGCGGAGGGAGGTGGCGCCGGTGAAGCTGCCTTTTTCGTGGCCGAAGAGTTCGCTTTCGAGGAGGCTTTCGGGGATGGCGGCGCAGTTGATGGCGACGAAGGGTTTGTTGGAGCGGAGGCTGTAGCGTTGGATGGCGCGGGCGACGACTTCTTTGCCGCAGCCGCTTTCGCCGGTGATCATGACGGAGGCTTCGGAGCGGGAGACGCGGCCGATGATTTTGAAGACGCTTTGCATGGCCTGGGAGCGGCCGATCATGACGCTGTCGCCGAGGTCGAAGTTGGTTTCGGCGGGGGCGGAGTCGAGGATGCGTTGGGCTTCGCTGGATTTGAGGGCGCCTTCGACGAGGGGGCGGATGTCGAAGGGGAGGGTTTCTTTGCGGAGGAAGTCGAAGGCGCCGAGCTTCATGGCTTCGATGACGGCGTTGGTGGGGGGGAAGCTGGTGCTGAGGACCACCATGGCGTTGGGGTCGGTTTGGCGGATGCGTTTGAGGACCTCGATGCCGTTGATGGGTTTGAGGTGGAATTCGGTGATGACGAGGTCGGGGCGGTCGGCGGCGAATTTTTTGAGGCCGTCTTCGGCGGTGCTAGCGGTGAGGACTTTGACTTCGGGGGTGGCGAGGTGGCGTTCGGCCCATTCGAGAAAATCGGTTTCGGGGTCGATGATGAGAATGGACTGGGACATGGGGCGGGGAAAAGGATCAGTTTGTCGCTGAATGGGGGTGGTGCAAGGCCTGCGGGGGGGATTAGGTATGAAAAGGATGGGGGGATGAGGGGTTTTTAGGGGTGAGGCATGAGCGGGAGCGGGGGTTATTTGCCGATGCAGAACTGGGAGAAGATGGCGCCGAGGAGGTCTTCGACGTCGAGGCGGCCGACGATGTCGCCGAGGGCTTCGAGGGCGAGGCGCAAGTCGAGGGCGATGAATTCGGGGGAGGTGCTGGTGGCGAAGGCGGCGTGGGCGTGGTTGAGGGCGGTTTGGGCGCGCTGGAGGCAGGCTTGGTGGCGGGCGTTGACGGCGAGGTCCATGGTGGCGAAGGCTTCGCCGCCGGAGGTGATGGCGCGGGCGATGTGATCGGCGAGGTCGGCGAGGCCGGTGCCGGTGTGGCTGGAGACGGGGACGCCGGGGATGCCGAGCCAGGCGGGGTGTTGGGGGAGGTCGCTTTTGTGAAGGACGAGGAGGTGGCGGCTGACGGGGCTGGGGGGCAAGGCGAGGCGGGGACCGGGCGGGAGGGAGGCGTCGACGATTTCGAGGATGAGGTCGGCGGAGGCGAGTTGGGATTGGGTGCGGTCGATGCCGGCTTGTTCGATGGGTCCGCTGGGGTTGAGGCGGAGGCCGGCGGTGTCGATGAGGCGGAGGGGGAAGCCTTGGAGGTTGATGACTTCTTCGATGGTGTCGCGGGTGGTGCCGGGTTCGGGGCTGACGATGGCCCGCTCGAAGCCTAACAATTGATTGAGAAGGCTACTTTTACCGGCGTTGGGGTGGCCGGCGAGGACGGTGCGAACGCCTTCGCGGAGGAGGCGGCCGTGGTGGGCGGTGGCGAGGAGGGCGTGGAGTTGGTGTTGGAGGGATTCGAGGCGGGATTGGAGGGCGCGGCCGGTATCGGGGTCGATGTCTTCTTCGGGGAAGTCGATGTAGGCTTCGAGGTGGGCGAGGATGTTGAGGAGGAGGGCTTGGAGGGAGAGGATGTGGCGGCCGAGGGCGCCTTCGAGGTGGCGGTGGGCGGCGTGGAGGGCGCGGTCGGTTTGGGCGGAGATGAGGTCCATGACGGCTTCGGCCTGGGTGAGGTCGAGTTTGCCGTGGAGGAAGGCGCGCTGGGTGAATTCGCCGGGGGCGGCGGGGCGGGCGCCGGCGAGGAGGAGGCGGTCGAGGAGGAGTCGGGAGACGAGGATGCCGCCGTGGCAGGAGATTTCGATGGTGTCTTCGCCGGTGTAGCTG
>CALQKQ020000341.1 GCA_943331195.2 Akkermansia muciniphila
CCTATTCGCAGGCCCTGCGCCACGGGATCTCCTCCTATCTTGGCACAGGGGAAATCCTCGGCGTCAACACGGCCGGTTTTACATTCGACACCCAGCGGGATTTCGCTATCGGAACGGCAGAAATCCAACAAATCTTCGCCGCGGATCACCACACCCTGTTGGCCGGGGTCCGCTATCAGGAAGGTGACTTCGAAACCACCTCCATGCTTTCCGTGATCCGGCCCACCTTCGCCGGTGCCTTCACCTCGCCCGCCGTGGCCCAGCAGCTCACCTCCCACTTCGAGCGCCTCAGCGTTTACGGCTATGACTACCTCAAACCAACGAGATGGCTGACCCTCACCGGAGGGCTCGCCTGGGACCGCATCGAGCATCCTGACAATTTCAGGAATCCCCCCGTCAATGCCCTGCAGCAGGAAGACGAGCGGCTCTCCGGAAAATTCGGATTCACCCTCGCGCCCTCCCGCTGGGTGACCTTGCGAGGAGCCTACACCGAGGGCATGGGCGGCGTCACTTTCGATGAAAGCGTGCGCCTGGAACCCGTCCAGATCTCCGGCTTCAACCAGGCCTACCGCACCGTGATCTCCGAATCCATCGCCGGTTCCGTGGAAACGCCGCTCATCCGTACCGGGGGCCTGAGCCTCGAAGGCCAGCTGCCCACGCACACCTGGTGGAACGTCGGCCTCAATGCCATCGAGCAGGATGTGGACCGCACCCTCGGTGTCTTCGATGGTTATGACATCACCCTATTCCCCATCAGCCCCGCCTACTTTCCCTCCGGCACCCGGCAGGAATTGGATTACCAGGAAGCGTCGCTAAGTGCGTCGCTCAACCAGTTGATCGGCCGCGGTTTCTCCGTCGGTGCCGGCTACGGGGTCACCCGTTCGGAACTGCGCACTCATTTCACCGAATTCCCGACCCTGCTGGTGCCCCTGGCCGACGTGACGGACGAAGCCACCCTCCGCCAACTCCGTCTCTTCGCCCATTGGAATTCGCCCACCGGCCTGTTCGCCCGACTCGAAGCCAATTGGTTCTCCCAGGAATTGATCGACGATCCCCAGCGAACGGCCCTGAGCGGGATCCACCGGGAAGGCGAGGATTTCTGGCAGTGTAACGCCATGCTCGGCTACCGCTTCCACCGCAGCACCTGCGAAATCAGCGCCGGCCTCATCAACATCGCCGGCCATAACTACCATCTCAGTCCCCTGACGCCGCATCCCGATATGGAGCGGGGTCAAACCGTGGTGCTGCGGTGCCGCCTCAGCTTTTAACCGCTTCCCCACCCCGCCATGCCATCCGCCATCGCCCCCACTGCCCAGGCACCTGGACTTTGGGCGACCGAAAAGTGCAGCCGGATCCTAACTTCATCCCTCGCCGCCGCCGTTGCAGGGCTGGTTGGTTTCATGGCTCTGTTTAGAGCCGGCGGCTCCTTGGTAAATTTAAGCTATGATCTTCCCTTCGTGGCCCACCGCGCCGGCGACGCCGGGGATATACGGATCGTTTATCTCGATGAATTGGACGGCCCCTTATTGAACCGCCGCATTCAGGCCGATTTACTGGATAAGTTAGGCCAAGCCGGTGCCAAAGCCGTGGTTTATGATGTCATTTTCGATCAGCCCTCCGCAGATCCCGCCGTGGACCAAGCGTTCGCCCAGGCGATGCGGCGCTTTCGCGGAAAAGACGCCTCGGGAAAACCCCTGCCCGGTGCCCCCCCGCGCCCCGTCATGCTAGCCTGTGGACGTGAATTGATCGGGCAAGCCGGTGCCATGGGTGAAAGGTTGATACCTCCCACGAATGAACTGCTAGAAGCGGCAGATGATTTCGGACTAGTGCTTTTCGCCCACGATGAACGCTTTGCGGTTCGCCAACTGCATTCCGGCAGCCGGGATGAAGCCTCCCTAGCCTGGAAAACCGCCGTGGCCCTCGGAGCCCCGCTGGACGAAGCCAGCCGTCTCGCCCCCCGTTGGTTGAACTACTCCGGGCCTCCCCCGGATCCTCACGAGGCAGCTGCGGTCCCAGCAGTGCTTTCCTGCACGGCCCGCGATGTCATGGCCGGGGCCGATCCCTCCTTCTTCCGCGATAAAATCATCGTGATCGGCGGGAAACCCGGCATCGTCGGCGCAGCCGCGGGTCAGGATCTATTCTCCACCCCCTTTCACCGCTTTGATCCTCTAGGCCATCTTCCGCTCATCAGCGGCGTGGAACTCCAGGCCACCTCCCTGGCCAATCTGTTGCATCACAATTGGCTAGTGCGCTCCTCCCGCCCCTTCGACCTTGCGCTCATCGTCGGTGCCGGCCTGCTCGCCGGAATGGTCTTTTCCCGCATCCGCCCCCTCCACGGCTTCGGCATCGCCGTGCTTGCCGCCCTCGCCTTAGTATTGCTAGGGACCTATTCGGTCCATTTCCACCAATTTTGGTTCCCTTGGAGCGTCACCGCCTTTCTCCAAATTCCCGTCGCCCTGGTCCTGGGAGTCGCCTCCCATTTTTATACCGAGCGCTTCTTCCGCCTCAAGCTGACGGCGGAGCAAAACCGCCTGCGCAATGCTTTCTCCAAGTATCTGTCTCCCCAGATGCTCGACCGCCTCACCTTCGAAGGCTTCCACATGAAAGTTGGCGGGGAAAAAATGATGGCCGCCATGATGTTCACCGACATCGAGTCCTTCACCGACATGTGTCAGCGCGTCAGGGACCCGCAGCGCATCGTCGAGTTGCTCAACGACTACTTCCACCGCACCACCGGACACATCTTTGATCACGACGGCGTCATCATTAAATTCATCGGCGACGCCATCTTCGCGGCCTGGGGAGTGCCAATCCCCGATCCGCAGTCCCCCAGCAACGCCGTGCGGGCCGCCTGGAAACTGTTCCTCAGTGCCAAACTCGTGGTAGATGGCAACGAACTCCGCACCAGAATCGGCCTCCATTACGGCGAAGTCGTCGCCGGAAACGTCGGCAGCGACCACCATGTCGACTACACCTTGATCGGCGATGCCGTCAATCTCAGCGCCCGCCTCGAAAGTCTTAACAAACTGTTCGATACCCATATTTTGCTGAGCGACTCCATCCAACCCTTCGCCAGCCCCGAGTTCCACACCCGCCGAATTGGGAAATTCAAAGTCAAAGGCCGCACCGATGTCACCAATATCTACGAACTCCTCGGACCCGGAGGTGACACTCCCCCTCCCAAATGGGTCACCCTATATCACCGGGCATTAGCCCTGTTAGAAGAAGGGGCCACCCAACAGGCCCACGCGCTGTTCACCGCCACCAACGCCTCCCGATCAATTCGCGGGGACGGCCCCTCCCGCTTCTTTTTAGACCTCCTAAACGAGAACAAACATCTGCCCGAAGGAGTCGTCGAAATGAAGGAAAAGTAACCTCAGTTTGTTCTACTCCTAACACCACCACCCCCTCTCCTAGCCCATGACCCGCCAGCGATCCATCTTCCTCCTCCTCCTCGCCGCTGGCTTGACGGGAGTGGCCCTGCGATGGCCCAGGAAAGACCTCGCCGACGCCGACAATATCCGGCCGACTCCTCCTCCGCTTCGCTTACCCAATTCCACCGCCAATCCCCTACTGCCGGGCTTTGCCCACTTCGCCCAGCCCCCCCCACGCGCGGAGGCGCTCCACATCCTCCAAGACCTCAAAGCCCAATTGCGCTCCCTGCCCCGCCCCGAATCCTTGGCTCTGATCCGCGCGTTTCTCGCGGCCGACTCGGATCGACCCACCGGCCTTTCCTTCGAAATCAGCCAGGACGGATCCCTCTCCGAATGGCCCACCCTCCGCGTTTTCCTGCTCGATCTCCTGCCTCCCCTCGACCCCGCCGCGGCCATCAGTCGGCAAATCCTAGGCGTCCCCACCCTTCCAGACGAATGGGCCGTGGCCCTGCGCAATGTTGCCCTGGCAGATCCCGCCCCTGAGACAAACCAGTGGCTCCGCCAGAAGACGGAGATCCTCATCAATCATCCTCCCTGGCAGGCCGACCCCTCCATCGGATATCTCAATGCGTTCGATGTGCTAGTCTACATCCATGCGACCGGCAGCCTCCCCCTCCTATCGAGTCTGATTCAGCAAAAGGCCCGCACAGACTTGGCCCATGCCGCCTTCCTAGCCCTGGATGGCCTGGTGCTCCGCTGCCCCATCGAAGCCCTCACCATCCTTTCCTCCGACACTGCCCTGCAGCAAAGCCGCCCCGAAATGACGGCCCAAACATTAGCCCGCGCCGACCTGCGCCATCCCAGCCAACGAGAACTTGCCAAACGCTGGCTGCTCCACCCCCAGCGCACCAGCGCCGAACTCCATTCCTTCGCCAACGTCTTCCCCAACCAAAATCATTTCGTCTCCCGCAACCTTCTCACAACTGCCCCCACCGCTTCCGCAAGCGACCTCGCCGAGCACGACCCCGCCGCCCTAGCCATTTTATGCGAATGGCAACAGTCCCCCGAGTTCCAACCCATCTCGTCCTATCTGCACAACATGCGCTCTCGCCTCGAATCCTTTGTCAACTCCCCCAC
>CALQKQ020000342.1 GCA_943331195.2 Akkermansia muciniphila
CTATATTTGATGAGCAAAGTCTTGCGCGTAAAAAAATAGCGCATGTCCACGCTGGCATCGAGGTAGGGATTCACCTGCTGTTCAAAGGGCAAAATGATGTTGATGCCCACGCTCCGCCCGCCCGCTTCCCGCGCCCCCCGGTTCGCCGCCTCCATGATCCCCGGCCCCCCGCCCGTCATCACCGTAAAACCCAACTGCGAAATCGCCCCCGCCACCTCCCGCGTCTTCTCATACCACGGCGTCCCCTCCTCCAGCCGCGCCGAACCAAAAACCGTCACGCACGGCCCCACAAAGTGAAAGGTCCGCAGCGCCCGAAAAAAATCGAAGAAGATATACCACAAGGTCTTCAACTCCTCCCACCGACTATTCGGCCCCGCAATGAAGCGCCCATCCGGCGACCCTAACACATAAGGCCCTTCCTCCACCTCCGGCGGCGGTACATAGGGCAGCGGCAAGGCAGGTTCCGTCGACATGCCGCCCAGCCTAGCCCCCCCCAAGCGCTTTGCCAGCGATTCCGCCGCCCCTCCCGCCCCCCCATGAAAAAAAGTGGCCCAATCCACTTATTTCCGCTGCGCCACGGCATTGTAGATGCTAATTCCCGCACGAGGAGAGTACCGCCTGAGGTCGCCCGCGACCCCAGACCCAGCGCCCTCCCTCCTCCGCGACCGAACCAACAACACCTGCTCCAGCAACGATACCATTATGGCCAAATACAAACTCGAATACCTCTGGCTCGACGGCTACGAACCCGTGCGCAACCTCCGCAGCAAAACCCAAGTCAAAGACTTCAGCGCTTTCCCCACCCTCCAGGACCTCCCCAACTGGGGCTTCGACGGCAGCTCCACCCAGCAGGCCCCCGGCGGCAGCTCCGACTGCGTCCTCGTCCCCGTCGCCCTCTACCCCGACTCCACCCGCCGCAATGGCGTGCTCGTGATGTGCGAAGTCTACAACGCCGACGGCACCCCCCACCCCTCCAACGACCGCGCCACCATCCTTGACGACACCGACGCCTGGTTCGGCTTCGAACAAGAATATTTCCTCTACCAAGACGGCCGCCCGCTCGGCTTCCCCGAAAACGGCTACCCCGCTCCCCAGGGCCCCTACTACACCGGCGTCGGCTTCAAAAACGTCGGCGATATCGCCCGCCAAATCGTCGAAGAACACCTCGACATCTGCCTCGACGCCGGCATCAACCACGAAGGCATCAACGCCGAAGTCGCCAAAGGCCAATGGGAATTCCAAATCTTCGGTAAAGGCTCCAAAACCTGCGCCGACCAAGTCTGGGTCGCCCGCTACATCCTCCAGCGCCTCTGCGAAAAATACGGCATCGACGTCGAATACCACTGCAAACCCCTCGGCGCCACCGACTGGAACGGCTCCGGCATGCACGCCAATTTCTCCACCAAGTTCCTCCGCGACGTCGGCGGCAAGGACTACTTCGACAAACTCATGACCGCCTTCGACAAGTACAAAGAAGAGCACATCGCCGTCTACGGCCCTGACAACCACCTCCGCCTCACCGGCCTCCACGAAACCCAGTCCATCGATAAATTCAGCTGGGGCGTCGCCGACCGCGGCGCTTCCATCCGCGTCCCCCACAGCTTCAAAAACGCCGGCTGGAAAGGCTACCTCGAGGACCGCCGCCCCAACTCCCAAGGCAATCCCTACCAGATCGCCTCCCGCATCCTCGCCACCATCGCCTCCGTGCCCACCACCTAAGCTCAGCGCACTCTACTTCCGCAGCGGCGCCCTCATCCCGAGGGCGCCGCTTTTTTTGCGCCCTCCGCTCAGGCCTCCAGCCAATCCATCCGCACCCGCGGATACAACCTCCGCAGCAACAACACCGCGCTGCTCCGCATCAGCTGCCGGGCCCGCTCCCGCAAGGCCTCCCCATTCCCGGAACCGCCCCCCGCCTTCCATAGCCCATCGATGGCCCGCCGCTGCCCCGCCACCACCGCCTGCACCGCCTCCCGCCACGGCGCTGGCGGCTCACTATCCTGCCACTCGCCCCGGCCCCGCCCATAGTGCGCCACCGCCAAATAACACAACAACGCCACCTCCCACTGCGCCGCAAAATGCTCCTCCGTCCACCGCACCGCATGCCCCTCCCCCCGCGTCAAATTGAATCCCCGCGCCAACAAATAACTCCCCGCCCCGCCCAATAAAATCCCCGTCAGCGCCCCCCCTCCCAATAGCAGCCCCCCCGTCTTCAACTCCGCCACAATGCCCCCCGCCGCTCCCGTCAGCGCCCCCCCCACCGCCGACCACAGCGACTCATTCACCTTGCTCGGCACCCCAAACGACTCGCCCCCCGCCGGATGCACCTGCTGCGCGCTGCGCCCCTCCAAGCCATGCAGCGCAATCAATTGCTCCATCGCCGCCGCCGAGCGCGCCGCCAGGCGTCCACTCATCTGCCCCCGCGCCCGCTCCATCTCCTCCTGCAACTCCCGCCGCCCCACCCCCAGCTTTTGCAAAACCGACTCCTTCGCCACCGGCACCTCATCCCGCGCATTCTCCGCCAACGGATCCGCCAAGGCCTCCACCGCCCGGTCAAATACCGCCACATGCCGCGCCTCCCAAGCCCGCCGCAACCACCCAAACGCCTCCCGCTTCCCCGCCTCCAGCAATCCTTCAATCTGCTCCATCAACTCCCCCTCCTGCACCCAACACCGCGCAAAAGCATCCAATCCTAGCACCGCCCGAACCACCGGAAACCGCGCCACATGCCAGCGCCACTCCGCCTCTTCTAATTCCTCCTCCACCGCCGACCGCCGCGGCCCGGTCTGGTTCAATAACAACACCACCGGCTTCCCAATCCAACTCAAAATCTCCATCTCCATCGCCACATACCCCGCCGTCTCCGGCTTCTCCGCCGCATTCACCAAATACAAAACCACATCCGCCTCCTCCTGCACATTGCGCACCGCCTGCTGACTGCACCACAGCGGCCGATCCCGAAAACGATCCCACAACTGCGCGATCATCCATCGCAACGGCTGACCCGAACCCTTCAGCCGCTGCAACAGCCGCGCCGTATCCCCAAACCCCGGCGTGTCCCACAACATCAAGCGCGCCCCCTCCACCTCAATCATCGGCCAGCCCTCCGCCGCATCCGTCACGTGCGCCTGGTCCAACGCATCCCCCACATCCCGCCGCAACAGCGTCCGCGCCAACGTCGTCTTCCCCGCATTGGTGTGCGAAATCAAACTAAAATGCACCGCCACCACTTCCCCAGGAATCCCCTCGGGCCGCCGACGATTTCGAAAAAGAGCATTCATCCGTGTCATCACTTTGCAAGATCACCGCGCCCGCGTCCACCCCCCAAGCGCCCCGCCGCCAACCCCGCCGCCGCCAACCCCGCCGCCGCCTGCCCCGGTTGCCGCCGCGCCTCCGCATCCAGCAAAAGCACCGGCCATCCTCCCCCTAGCACCTTCTCCCACGCCGCGCAGCGCTCCCCCACCCGCCGCTCCGCCTCCGGCATCCCCTTCAGCCGCGCTTCAAATCCCGACGCCTCCAACACCGCCAAACCCTGCGCCCCCGGCACCCCTTCCAGCCAAGCCCCCAAGCCCCGCCGCAACACCCCATGCACCTCCTCCTCCGGCGTCGCCGCCAACGGCAACAACAACACCAAATGACTCGGTGCCTCCCCCAAACCCGCCAACACCTCGTCCTCCCCACCGTACGGCACCGCACCCAAAAAATCCACCATCACCTGCCCACCCCAAAAATGCTGCAGCACCGCCCGCAAACTATCCCGCACCCGCGAATCCGGCTCGCACTGCACCGGCAACACCCGCGCCACCAACACCTGCCCCCCCGCCCACCGCCGCGCCCCCGCCGCATACCCCCCCAGCATCTCCGCCCATCCCGCCCCCCCCGGCCGCACCATCGCCAACAACATCAGCCGCGGCAGCACAATAAATAACCCCGCACTCGCCGCCCACAAATGAATCCACGGCGCCGCCGGCGACAACTCCCCCTGCGGCGGCACCGCCGGCACCGCCACCCCACTCACCAGCGAAGCCGGCCCCAACACCACCCGGGTCAACTGCGAGACCCCCGCCTGACTCAAAAACGTGCTCTCCCACCCCGCCTGATATTGCCGCACCAAGCCCCGCGCATACATCCCCCCCACCACCCCCGCCGCCAACATCACCGCCCCCACGTGAAACCACCGCTTCCCCCTCGCCACCACCCGCCCCATCTCCAACCCTTCCCACTCCCGCTCCACCCGCTCCACCACCGCTTCCACCCAGGCATCCCCCACCGTCCACCGCCCCGCCCGCAGCCACCTCGGCAACCTTCCCCCCAAACCCATCCCACCCTTTCGCCCTAACCCCAACAGGGTCGCCACCACCACCGCCACATTCCACCCCATCAATCCCAACAGCGGAAACGCCAACAAACTCACCCGCCCCTCCGCGCCCCAATCATCCGTCCACCACCCCACCAAAAAAGCCACCCCGCCCACCGCCAGCCCCACCCACCCCGGCAAACCTCGCGGCAC
>CALQKQ020000343.1 GCA_943331195.2 Akkermansia muciniphila
GCCGTCCCCACCGCCTGGATGAGCGGCTGGTTGAGCTTCAAGCCCCAAGCGGCCAGCCCGCAGAGCGCGAACCCAGCACCCAGGATCGGAAAGACCCCCAAGATCAGGCCCAGCGCCAAGGTCAAAGCGATTTTGTCAGGAGAAATCCCCTGGACAAGTTGCTGGCGGATAGGACCTACCAGGCGCCGCTGCCACCAACTCCCCTTAGGCTCCACTCTCATAACGGCGCGTCGTGCGGCGAAGCAACAGTTTCTCGATGGGTGCCTCCCCAGAAATATGCCACGTCTGCAGCAACACATAAACCGCCATCGCGATGTTTCCCAACAAAACAATGGCCACCAACCAGCC
The DNA here is from genome assembly GCA_943331195.2 of Akkermansia muciniphila. GTDB lineage: Bacteria > Verrucomicrobiota > Verrucomicrobiia > Verrucomicrobiales > V1-33 > CAIZWU01. Next base: position 349 of record CALQKQ020000343.1, read on the forward strand.
CAGCCGCGCCAGCCAACTCCGCTCCTTGTAAATCACCCACAGCCAGAAAAAAAGAAATCCGCAATAGGCATCCGCCAAAGTGGCCAAAAACCAAGGGTTTCTCCACACCTCCCCAGGAATCTTCCACAGCGCCTGCACCGAACTAGCCCACGAGGTCAGCCCCAGCATGCCAACAAGCACCACTACAGCAAGAGTGCGAACATTTGTGACCATATTTGACATTACGGAATATCCTATGCACCTTCCCTCTGGATTGCGAAGGGATTTTATTAAAAAGAGCAGGACTTCCCCCGATGTCTAAAGCGGAGTCCCTAAAACTCTCTTTTTAGCAAGTATCCGGCCAATTCCCCCAGGCGCCGCGCGGTCGGCCCGAAATGTTCCAGGGCGGCGCGCGCCTCCTCCGTCAGCCGCGCGGCCTCAGCCCGCGAGGCCTCCAGCCCCAGCAACGCCGGATACGTGCTCTTCTCCGCCGCCGCGTCCTTGCCCGCCGTCTTGCCCAGCTTTTCGCTCGTCTGGGTCACATCCAAAATGTCGTCGATCACTTGAAACGCCAAGCCCGCCGCCCACCCAAACCGGCTCAGGTCCGCCAACTGCGCGGCGCTCGCCCCCCCAATCATGGCGCCCAGGCGCAGGCTGCTCGTCAACAGCGCGGCCGTCTTGCCTTCGTGAATCAGGCGCAGCTCGGCAAAGCTCAACCCCCGTCCCTCGCCCTCCAAATCCCGCACCTGGCCCGCGATGAGATGCCGACTCCCCGCCGCCACCGCCAGTTCCCCCACCAAGTCCGCCGCCCCATACCCTGGCCCCGCCGCCGACTGCAACAACAGCTCAAACGCCATCGGCTGCAGCGCGTCCCCCGCCAACACCGCCATCGCCTCCCCATACACCTTGTGGCACGTCGGCCGTCCCCGGCGAAAATCGTCGTCATCCATGCACGGCAAGTCATCGTGAATCAGCGAATACGTATGAATGCACTCCACCGCGCAAGCCGCCGCCAGGGCCTCCTCCTCATCGCCCCCGCAAGCCCCGCAGGCCGCTAACAATAAAACCGGGCGCAGCCGCTTCCCCCCCGCAAAAAGACTGTGCCGGATCGCCGCATGCAGCGTGGTCGGCTCCACCGCAGCGGCGGGCACCAGGCGCTCCAGCGCCGCATCGACGCGAGCAGTTTGCGCAGTGAGATAAGCAGAAAAGTTTGGCACGGCAGAAGAGAAGGATAAAAGTGTCCCCCTCCTCTGCCCTGAAAAGGCCCGCCTGGAAAACGGAAAAGTCGCCCCCCGCCAAGCACCCCGCCTCCGCCGGCAAATCGCGCCTGACACCCGCCCCGCGCTCGGCTTTGCTCCGCCATGATCGCCTACCCCTCCTCCAGCGCCGCGCTACACCGCCGCGCCGTGCTCTGGCTCACGGCCGGCACCGCCGCCTGGGGCCTCAGTTTTCCCCTGCAAAAAATGCTCACCATGCTCCAGCAGGACCTCGTGCCCGCCGCTGGCACCTGGTTCCTCAGCGCCTGGATCATCTGCCTGCGCTCCCTCCTCGCCACCGCCGTCCTCCTCCTCTGGAAACCCGCGCTCCTCCGCCGCATGACCCGCGACGAAGTCCGCCAGGGCCTCCTGCTCGGCCTCGTCGGCGGCATGGGCCTAACCTTGCAAGCCGATGGCCTAGCCTACACCTCCGCCTCCACCAGCGCCTTCCTCACCCAGGCCTACTGCGTCATCCTCCCCCTCTGGCACGGCTTCTCCCGCCGCCTCGCCCCCGACTGGCGCCTCCTCGCCAGCACCGCCCTCGTCCTCTGGGGCATTTCCCTCCTCGCCGGCTTCAACTGGCGCACCATGCACATGGGCCGCGGCGAATGGGAAACCCTCGCCTCCGCCCTCGCCTTCACCTTCCAAATCATCCTGCTAGAACGACCCCGCTACCGCTCCAACCGCGCCCTCCCCGTCACCGTCCTCATGTTCCTCGGCTTCGCCGCCTGGTCCGCCCCCGTCGCGGTCCTCGCCGCCCCAGAACTCTCCGCCCTCTGGCGCGTCCTCGCCTCCCCCGCCGCCTGGGCCCACCTCAGCCTCCTCGCCCTCATCTGCACCGTCTTCGCCTACGGCGTCATGAACCTCTGGCAACCCAAGGTCTCCGCTACCGAAGCCGGCCTCATCTACTGCATCGAACCCGTCTGCGCCGCCTGCTACGCCCTCTTCCTCCCCGCCCTCCTCTCCCACTGGACCGGCGTCTTCTATCCCAACGAAACCCTCACCACCACCCTCCTCTGCGGCGGACTCCTCATCACCCTCGCCAACATCCTCCTCCAATTCAAACCCTCCCCTCCCCTAAACTCCCCAACCTAAACCATCGACCACCCCTCCACCACCGGCGCCCAACCCAACCCTCCCCCCTGCCCATGCTCTGGCGCACCCGATCCCACACCTTCGACCTAACGCACCGCGGCCTCATCATGGGCGTGCTCAACGTCACCCCAGATTCCTTTTCCGACGGCGGCCAATGCTTCGATCCCGCCGCCGCCATCGCCCGCGGCCTCGCCCTCATCGCCGACGGCGCCGACCTCCTCGACATCGGCGGCGAAAGCACCCGCCCCGGCGCCACTCCCGTCGACGCCGCCGAAGAACTCCGCCGCATCCTCCCCGTCATCCTCGGCCTCCGCGCCCGCACCTCCATTCCTCTCTCCATCGACACCATGAAGGCCCGCGTCGCCGCCGCCGCCCTCCACGCCGGCGCCGATATCATCAACGACATCTCCGGCTTGCTCCACGACCCCGCCATGGCCCGCGTCGCCGCTGAAACCCAAGCCGGCCTCGTCCTCATGCACCTCCGCGGCACCCCCCGCACCATGCAGCTGCAACCCGAATACACCGACGTCGTCGCCGAAGTCCGCCTCCGCCTCCTCGCCGCCTACGACCAAGCCCTCGCCGCCGGCATCCACCCCGATCGCCTCGCCTTCGACCCCGGCATCGGCTTCGGCAAAACCCTCGATCACAACCTCGACCTCCTCCGCGCCCTCCCCTCTTTTCAAATCCACGGCCGCCCCGTCCTCCTCGGCGTCAGCCGGAAATCCTTCCTCGGTCGCCTCCTCGACAACACCGACCCCCTCGCCCGCGAAGCCCCCACCACCGCCCTCACCGCCTGGTCCCGCCAGCGCGGCGTCCGCATCCTCCGCGTCCACAACGTCAAAGCAAACGCCCAGGCCCTCCGCATGATGGAAGCCATCCTCCACCCCCCAGAACCCGCCTCCCCTCCCAGCGGCGACGTCCCCCTTCCAACCTGACCAGCTCCCCGCCTGCCCTGCTCCATGTCCCCCGCCCTCCTCCTCGCCCTCCTCGCCGCCCAGGCCCCCCACGCAGGCGCCGCCGAACGCACCCTCGGCGACCGCCACTTCTCCTTCCCCGACGACTACACCCTCGAAGTCGCCGCCGCCCCACCCCTCCTCGAGCGCCCCATTGAGGCCAGTTTCGACGACCAAGGCCGCCTCTATCTCACCGAGTCCTCCGGCAGCAACGACCCCGTCGCCACCCAACTCAAAAACCAACCCCACCGCGTCCTCCAGCTCCGCGACACCGACGGCGATGGCGTCTTCGACCAACGCCGCGTCTTCGCCGACCACCTCATGTTCCCCGCCGGCTGCCTCTGGCACCAAGGCTCCCTCTACGTCGCCGCTCCCCCTCAGATTTTAAAATTCACCGACGCCGACGGCGATGGCCTCGCCGAGCAACGCCAGGTCTGGTTCGATGGCAAAACCCTCACCGGCTGCGCCAACGACCTCCACGGCCCCTACCTCGGACCCGATCAGCTCTTCTATTGGTGCAAAGGTGCCTTCGCCGAACAATCCTACGCCCTCCCCAGCCAGCCCCTCTGGAAATCCAGCGCCGCCCACGTCTTCCGCGCCAAACCCAGCCCCACCGGCCCCCAAAATATCGAGCCTGTCTTCACCGCCGGCATGGACAACCCCGTCGGTCTCGCCTGGACCCCAGAAGCCGACCTCATCGTCAGCGGCACCTTTTTCCAACACCCCGACGGCGGCCAGCGCGATGGCCTCATCCACGCCGTGCGCGGCGGAGTCTGGGGCAAAGACCACGCCGTCCTCAACGGGCACCCCCGCACCGGTCCCCTCATGCCCCCCATGACCCACCTCGGCCCGGCCGCCCCC
>CALQKQ020000344.1 GCA_943331195.2 Akkermansia muciniphila
ATGAGCCGACGGAGCCTGCGGCGGGGGGAGCTGGGGCGGCGCTGGGGGGAGCGGCGGCGCCGACGGCGCTGGATCGGCTAACTGGTTTTCTGAACCTGGATTTGTCCGACCCGAAGTTGCGCGATGAAATCAAGGACATGAATTTGCAGCAGACCCAGGCGATGATTGCCCTGGGCAGCGGGGGGCTTACCGGGCAGGGACTGGGGGAAAGTCGCCAGAAAATGTATTATCTTCCGCTGCCGCACACCGATTCCGTTTTTGCCATCGTGGGGGAGGAGGGAGGGCTAGTGGCTACCTTGGGGGTGATCTTGCTTTTCTTATTGGGCGGTTTGTCGGGGGTGGCGATTGCATTGCACGCCCCGGATCGCTTTGGGAAGTTGTTGGGCTTTGGGCTGATGGCCTTAATCTTAGGGCAGGCGGCGATCAACATGGGAGTGACGACGGGTTGTCTTCCGAACAAGGGGATGCCCTTGCCGTTCATTAGCTATGGGGGGTCTAACCTTTTTTCTTGTTTGGCGGCGCTGGGCGTGGTGTTGAACATCCATCGCCAGGCGAGGGAGGCGGCGGCGGTTCCGCAGGCGTTGTTGCAGCGCCACAAGCTGACGCCGGCGGTGTGAGGGGAGGCGGCGGCGCGGCGCGGGCTGCTAACTTTCCCATTGTGGAGGGCGGATCGCTGGCCATGGGAGGGAGTTACTTATGGCTGCCTGTTTTTTGCACACTGCCGACTGGCAATTGGGAAAGCCCTTTGCGCGCATTGCGGATGTGGGGAAGCGGGCGCGGGTGCAGCAGGAGCGGATGGAGGTGTTGGATCGGCTGGGGGAGGTGGCGCGGCAGGGGGGGGCGCAGTTTATGGTGGTGGCGGGGGATTTGTTTGATTCGCCGAGGGCGACCAAGGCCACGGTGGCGGCGGCTTGCAGTGCGCTGGGGCGGATGGGGATGCCGGTGCTGGCGATTCCGGGGAATCACGATCACGGGGGGCCGGGCAGTTTGTGGGAGCAGGATTTTTTCCGGAGGGAGTGCGCGGCCTTGGCTCCGCAATTTCGCCTTTTGCTCAAGGCGGAGCCGGTGGAGTTAGAGGAAGCGGTGCTTTTTCCTTGTCCGTTGCTGCGGCGAGCGGAGTCGATTGATCCGACGGCATGGCTGCGGGATCCGGCGGTGAGTGCGGGGGTGGCGCCGGGCAAGGCGAGGATTTTGCTAGGGCACGGCAGCGTGCAGGGGTTTGGCGGGGAGGGGGATGAGGAGGAGGCGGCGGTGGGGGGGAATCGCTTGGATTTGGAGCGGCTGCCGGCGGGGGCGTTTGACTACATGGCGCTGGGGGATTGGCACGGCACCAAGGAGATTTCGCCGCGGGCGTGGTATGCGGGGACGCCGGAGCCGGACCGTTTTCCGCGGGGAGCGGGGAATGAGCCGGGGCACGCGTTGTTGGTGAAGGCGACGCGGGGGGGGCTGCCGGAGGTGGTGCGGGTGGCGACGGCGCGGCTGCGCTGGCAGGCGATGGAATGGCATTTTACGGAGGACAGTGCGGTGGGGGCGTTGGAGCAGGCGGTGGGGAGTTGGATGGGACAGCGGGCGGATCTGGATTTGCTGCGGCTGGAGTTGCGGGGGTCGCTGGGGATGGTTGCAGGGGCGGCCTTGCAGCAGGCGCTGGAGTCGTGGGAGGCCCGCTTGTTGCGGCTCAAGCTGAGCGACCAGACCACGGCGGCGCCGAGCGCGGAGGAGTTGGAAGCGTTGACGCAGCGGCCGGGGGATCCCTTGATTTCGCGGGTGGCCCGGCAGTTGGCGGAGCAGGCTGGGGGGACGGGGGAGGAGGCGGAAGTGGCCCGGTTGGCGCTGCGTGAATTGTATGCCCTAGCGGTGGTTTCTTAACTGATATTCTAAAAAATGCGTTTACTCACAGCCACGGTTCGCGCGTATCGCCTGCACTTGGAGACGGTGGTTCGCTTTGATGCGCAGCGGACTTTGATTGGGGGGCCGAATGAGAGCGGCAAGAGCACCTTGGCGGAGGCGATTCACCGGGCCCTTTTTTTCAAAGCTAAGGGCAACACGGCGGAGCACCGGGCGATGAAGTCTTCGGTGCACTTGGGGAATCCGGAGGTGGAGCTAACGTTTGAGGCGCGGGGTTCGGTTTGGCAGTTGAAAAAGCGCTTTGGGAGCAGTGGGGACACGACGTTGACGCGAGGGGAAGGGGTGGCGCTGAGTGGCGAGGCCGCGGAGAGCGAGTTGGCGGGATTGTTGGGGGTGGAGGCCGGGGCGGGAGGGAGAGCGGCTCTAGCCCAATGGTCGCATTTGTGGGTGTGGCAGGGGGAGAGCGGGGAGGATCCGAGTGGACATGCGAGCAGTCAGCGGGATCAGCTTTTGCAGCGGCTCCAGGAGATGGGGGGAGCGGCGGCGATGCAGTCGGCGGGGGATGCGCGGACGGCGGCGGCGGTAGCGGGTTTGCGGGACGCTTTTTTTACGGCGGGAGGGAAGCTCAAGGCGGGTTCGGCACCGTATTTAGCCGATCTGGCGCTGAGCGAGGCGGAGGCGGCGGCGGGGGCGGCGCGGGCGCGGGCGGAGGGCTTGGAACAAAGTGCGCTGGCCCATGGCGGGGCGGAGGCGGACGTGGCGCGCTTGCGAGGGGAGTTGGAGGAGCTAGGGAGGCAACTGGAGGCGTGTCAAGTCAAGGAGGGCTTGATCCGGCAGGGGTCGGAGGAGTTGGCGGGTTTGGAAGTGGCGGCGGCGGCGGCGCGGACTCGGCTGGCAGGGTTAGAAGAGAGGGAGGAGCAGGTGGTGCGGCTGCGGAAGGAGTTAGGGGAGCTGGAGCAAGAGTTGGCGCCGCGGGATGCGGCCACGGCGGCGCTGGCGGAGCGGGCGGAGGCGTCGCGGAGGGAAGCGGAGGAAGCGGTGCGGGCAGTGGAGGCGGCGAGCGATGCGGCTAGCCGGGCGCGGCAGCGACAAGATTTGGCGCAGGCGTGGGTGCAGCAGGACGAGGCGGGGCGGCGCGTGGAGTCGCTGCGGCAGCGCGCGGCGGCGGTGGCGGTGCATCAGGAGGAACTGGCGCGGCTGGAGCTGGAGGTGGCGGCATTGCCGGCGGTGGATGGGAAAGTGCTAGGGCGGTTGCAGCAGGGGGAGACGGCGCGGCATGGGGCGGAGGCGGCGCTGCGGGCGATGGCGGCGGGGGTGGAGTTGCTGGCGGCGGAGGGCGAGGTGCTGTTAGGGGGCGCTCCCTTGGCGGTGGGCGCCGAGTGCATTTTAACAGAGGATGCGGAATTGCAGTGGGGGACGAAGGGTCGCTTGCGGGTGCGGCCTGGGGGGGGGCTGGGTTTGGCGGCGGCGCGGGAAAAGGAGCGGGCGGCGCGTCAGGCTTTTCAGGGTGCCTTGGAGCAAGTGGGGGTGGGCTCGCTGGAGGAGGCGGTGGGGGTGGCGGCGCAGCGAGCGGAGCGGGAATCGCGGATTTTAGCGGTGAAGGCGGCGCTGCAGTCGCTGGATGCGGCGGGGTTGGCAGCGGCGTTAGGGGCGGCGGAGGCGGGGTGGGCGGGGGCCCAGGCGGATGGGGCGCGGCGGGCGGCGGCGTGGGCGGCGGGGGGCGATGAGGCGGCGGTGGAGCCTGCGGATGGGGAAGCGGCGCGGGCGGGAGTGGCGGCGGCGGGCCGGGATGTGGCGGCGAAGGAGGAGGCGTTAGGGGGTTTGCGGGCGCGGCGGGATGCGGTGCAGCGGGCGGCGGCTGAGCAGGCTAAGGTCTTGCTAGAGCACCAGAATAGCCTGCGGGAGTGGCACACCCGGCATACTGGCTTGCAGGCGAATCTGGGGTATTTTTTGGAGCAGCAGGGGGGAGATGCGGCGCGGGCGGGGGCGCTGCAGGAGGCGCGGGTGCAGCGGGCGGGGGCGGACGAGGCCTGGGGGCGGGTGCAGCAGCGCTTGGAGGAGCTGCAGCCGGAGGACAACGCGCGCAGCTTGGTGCGATGGCAGCGCAGTCGGGAGGAGTGCCAGCGGCAGCGGGGGCTGGCGGAGACGAACCTTGCGGTGGCGGCGGCGGCGCTGCGCTTGGATGGGTCGCAGGATGCGGTGGCCGAGTTAGCGATGGCGGAGGCGCGGTTGGGGGAGGCGCGGGAGGCGGCGCAGCGGTGGCGGCGCCAGGCGGCGGCGCGGTCGTTGCTGCACGAGGCGTTTGTGGCGGAGCAGGCGGCGTTGGCGGAGCGCTTTACGGAGCCCCTAGCCAAGGCCATTTCGGGTTATTTGGAGTGCTTGTTTGGACCTGGCACGCGGGCCAAGGTGGTGCTAGGAGACGGGGGCTTTAGCGGTTTGGAGTTGGTGCGGCCGCAGCATCTGGGGGGCGGGGCGCTGGCCTTTGAGTCCCTGAGTGGGGGGACGCGGGAGCAGGTGGCGGCGGCGGTGCGCTTGGCCATGGCGGAGGTTTTAGGGGCGGGGCTTAGTCTTCGCCGAACATGTCCCAATTGGCGGGGAGGCGGATGCCGACTTCGGAGAATTCTTTTTCGGCGGCGCTGCGGC
>CALQKQ020000345.1 GCA_943331195.2 Akkermansia muciniphila
CTCCTCCACTTGATGGATCTCGCCCACCATCACCTCCTCATGTTCGCCAACCCCGCCTGGAACATCGCCTTCGATCACGACCCCGACCTCGCCATCCGCACCCGCCAGCGCTACTGGGCCGACGCCGCCGCCCAGCGCAGCCGCTGCTACGGATTTCACCTCCCCTGGCCCGGCCTCGGCCACATCGTCCAAGATGACGCCAACCACTACCGCTGGTGGGCCGAGCGCTGGCAGTGGCAGGCCTAGCCGCTTCTTTTTAGAAGGAAAAACCCAACCGACTGCCGCCGCCTCCCCCTCTCAAGCTACTTCTCCGTCAAATAGCTTAGCAGATCAAGCACCTCCTCCTGCGACAGCGTGTTCAGTAACCCCTCCGGCATAAAGGACACCGGCGAAGCCGTGATGCTCTGCAACTCCCCCGTGCGAAACCGCAACTCCGTCCCCCCAGGATCCATCGGATTGGTCGCCACCATCATGACATCCCCAGCCAAGTTCACCGTCCGCCCCACGATCACCCGACCATCCTTCAGCGTATAGATCAACAAACCACTCTGCTCATTGATCACCTTGCTAGGATTGAGAACGTTGTCCAGCAAGTCCCGCGCGCTGTAGCGCCCCCCCACGCGGCTCAAATCCGGACCCGCCATGCCCCCTTCCCCACGGAAATGATGGCAAGCCAGACAGCCCGTGGCCTGAAAAAGCGCCCGCCCCCGCTCCACGTCGCGCGGCTGCTTCAATCCCCCCTCCAACAGCGGACCCAGCTCCTCCAACTTCCACTCTTTCACGAAGGGTCGAGCGATCGCCGCCATCACCGCAGGTGGCTTCTGCGCCGCCCCAATGGCCTCCGCATGCCCTTTCCGCTGCTCCTCAGAAAGCATCCCCACAATCGCATTCATCCGCCCCTCCCGCACCGCCCGCACGCTCGCCCCCCCCTTCCAATGCGGCACCCGATCCGCCGCCAACAGGAAAAAGCGCTCCCGCCCCTGCGGCGTCCAGGCCGCGCTGCCCGCCGCCCCTACCAAGGCCTGACTGTAGATCATCTCCTCCTCCTGGGTGCGGCTTTTTTCGAGCAAGTCCAGCGTCGGCTCGATAAACCCGCTGCTCTGCAGCGCCGCGCAAACCGCCACCAACTCCTCGTTCACCCGCACATCCCTCGTGGGCAAACTCGCCTCCAAGCCCGCCCGCAACCTCGCCGCCACCTCCTCCCCATACCGCCCATGCCGCATCGCAGAAACCGTTAGCACCCTCAGGTACCACGCCTGCTCCTCCGCTCCCAGCCGCGCAAAATCAAAGCGCCCCAACGCCGCCAACAACTCCCCCTGCACTCCCACCTCCCCATCCGTCGACCGCGCCAGCGCCAGCAGCGCCTGCAACCCCGCCCGCGGCTCCCTCTCCCCCAGCGCCCGCTCCTTCCACTCTCCCACCGGCTGCCACTCCAAAGCCGCCCGCGCCGCCCCCCGAATCGCCCGGTCTTCATGCCCCAACTGCGGCCACAACACCGCCAGCGCCCCCGCTTTCGCTCCCCCATGAAAAACCTCCAACTCCCGCCGCAATGTCGCCAATTCCCGCGCCCCCGCCTCCGGCACCACCGGCGCGCCCCGCTCAGTCGGTTCCCCACCCCGATACGTCACCCGATACAGCCCCGACTGCGTCCCCCGCCCCCCTGTTAGAAAATACAGCGCCCCATCCCGCGGCGAGACCGCCACATCCGCTATAGGCAATCCCTGCGCACTTAAAAAAGGCTCCACCTCCGCCCCATAACTCGCCCCTCGCGCCGCCAAATGCACCGCAAACATCCGCCCATAACTCCAGTCGCACACATACAATGCCTCCTCATAGCGCGCCGGAAACTTCGCCCCATACCCAAAGGCCACCCCCGTAGGCGAACCCGGTCCCAGATTTACTAGCGGCGGCTGGATCTCCTCCCACTGCGGCGTCCAACTCCACCGCATCTCCCCCGCCCGCCCCGCCCACCCACTGTCCGTCCCACTCAAAATCTGCCGAATCGCCGTCGGACGATAGTTAGGCAAACCCAAATCGTGCTCCAAGTCGCTGTCATACGTAAATAAATCACCCTCCCGGTTGAAGGCCAGATCATAACTGTTGCGCAGCCCCATGCAGATCACCTCCGCATGCTTGCCCTCAAGGTCCGCCTTCATCACCCAGCCCCCCGCATACGGCTCCTTCTCAAACCCAAAATCCCAGCTGTCCCGATTCCAGTGCTGCGGCGTTCGTATCCGCTCACAAGGCAAGCCATTGCGATCCCCACTCACCACATAAATCGATTTCCCATCCGGCCCCGGCACCACCGCATGCACATTGTGCTCATACCAATTCGCCGCATCCCCCGTCACCTGCGGAAACACAAACAGCGTCTCCGCCGCATCTAACCGGTCATCCCCATTGGTGTCCCTCAATCGCAAAATCGACTCCCGGCGGAAGTTCTTCTCCGAGTGATCCCCGTGCTGCACCACATACAGCGCCCCCTGAATAAACGCCAAGCCCTGCGCGTGCCCCCATTGCTCCGAAACCAGCTCCACCTCCGGCACCGCGCCACTCCCCAAAGGCGGCGGACTCAAACGATACAAATTCGCCCCCTGATCCGAGGCATAAATCCGCCCCCGATCATCAAAACACATCGCCACCCACGACCCCTGCGCCCGCCCCACCGAATAGACCCGCTCCACCGCAAATCCCTCGCGAATCTCAATCGCCGCCGCCGCCGTCGCCTCCTCCCCCACCCCAGCTTGGCCCCAGACCACCCGTGGACACCACCCCAGCGCCGCCAACACCAACAGAGAAATTCGCATGGCGCCAATCAACGCCCGCCCTCCTCCAACTCTATCACCCCCACCCAACCAAGCCAGCTGCCCCCCCAACCCCAAAACCAAACTCCGCTGGAATCCCCTCCCCCCCGCCATTACCGAAACTCCCGTCCCTCCCCATCCCATGCCCTCCGCCATCCTCCTCATCCACTGCCCCGACCAACCCGGAATCGTCCGCGCCGTGGCCTCTTTCATCGCCGAACACGGCGGCAATATCCTCCACTTCGACCAACACGTCGATAGCCAAGAAGGCATCTTCTTCATGCGCGCCGAATGGGACCTAGCTAACTTCGGCATCAGCCGCGATGACCTCCCCATCTTCATCCGCGCCCTCGCCGAACCCCGCCACATGACCTGGAGCCTCCATTTCTCCGACCAACGCCACCGCCTCGCCCTCTTTGTCAGCAAGGACGCCCACTGCCTCTACGACCTCCTCAGCCGCCACGAAGCCGGTGAACTCGATGCCGATATCCCCCTCATCATCGCCAACCACGAGGCCCTCCGCCCCGCCGCCGAACGCTTCGGCATCCCCTTCCACCTCGTCCCCGTCACCCCACAAAATAAGCCCCAGGCCGAAGCCCAACAGCTCGCCCTCCTCGAAGAACACGGCATCGAAACCGTCGTCCTAGCCCGCTACATGCAAATCCTCTCCAACGACATCTGCGCCGCCTGGCCCAACCGCGTCATCAACATCCACCACAGCTTCCTTCCCGCCTTTCCCGGCGCCAAACCCTACCACAGCGCCCACCGCCGCGGCGTCAAAATCATCGGTGCCACCAGCCACTACGTCACCGCCGAACTCGACGAAGGCCCCATCATCGAACAAGACGTCATCCGCGTCACTCACAAACAAACCGTCCAAGACCTCGTCCGCCAAGGCCGCGATCTCGAAAAAGTCGTCCTCTCCCGCGCCGTCCGCTGGCACATCCAGCGCAAAGTCCTCGCCTATAATAATAAAACCGTCGTCTTCGCCTAATCCCACCCCACCCATGGACGAAGCCCCCTCCATCGCCCTCAACGGCTCCCCCCACCCCCTCAAGCCCGGCCAATCCGTGCTCAGCCTCCTCCAAACCCTCGGCCTCGCCGAGGTCCCCGTCCTCGTCGAATGGAATGGCACCGCCCTCTTCCCCCGCGAATTCCCCACCACCCCCCTTGCCCCCGGCGATCGCCTCGAACTCATCCGCATCGTCGCCGGAGGATAATGGCAAAGCACCTCCAGCCCGCCTCACTATCTCGTTAAAAATACCTAAGCCTATCTGATTTCTGAACAAAAAAGCGATCTGCGCCCCCCAGAAACCTTTCTGCCCCCAATCCCTGCACAGGGCGTTACCGTTGAACCCTAGCGAAAGCTTTACTCCACAAAGAACCGCGCCATGCTCGTGCACCTCGCCGGCGCACCATTCGATGCACTCCTCAACTGGCCATCAAACGCCAACGCACCCTTCCCCTAGCCTCTGCCCGTTCACCTGGGCCTATTTCACATCCCGCAAGGCATACAGCCCGCGCAGCGCCGCCTCGCCGAGGCTTTTCGACCCCCGCTTGCGCTCCGTCCGACTGCGCCCCCGCACCACCTCGCGGTGCGCCTCAAACCACCCGTCGATCAGCGCCCGACTCCCCAAAATCACCCCTCGCGTAAAATGCCGCACCCGCCGCCGCAGCACTTC
>CALQKQ020000346.1 GCA_943331195.2 Akkermansia muciniphila
ACCCTCCCCCCACCACCACCACCCGACCCATCCCCGCCCCCGTTTCCATCCAATGCACGATCCGCTCCACGTCCGGAATATCCCGCACCAGAAAATGCCGCGGGTTCTCCCTCCCCGGAATCGCCGGTGCCACCGGGACCGAACCCGTCGCCAGCACCAACGCATCGTAGCCCTCCTCATACTCCCGCCCCGTGCTCAACTCCCGCACCCGCACCCGCCTCGCCTCCCGATCAATCCCCACCACCTCCGACCCCACCCGCACATCCAATCGGAAGCGCGCCTTCAAGCTCTCCGGCGTTTGCACCAAAAGATCCGCCTCATCCACAATCTCCCCGCCCACAAAGTAGGGCAAACCACAATTCGCCAAAGAGACGTGCGGCCCCCGCTCAAACACCATAATCTCCGCCCCCTCCGATAGCCGCCGCGCCCGCGCCGCCGCGCTCGCCCCCCCCGCGACCCCTCCGACGATGAGAATCCGTGGCGGCCGCGTTTCCAGCGTAGTCTGTTGAGTGTTCATATAAAAAAAGCCTAAGTCCGCACTGCGCCCCGCAAAAATCTAACTTCCCCCCGGGTAAACCACCGGCAAACCCGCCAGCCGCCACGAATAATACCCCCGGTGCAAATGCTGGATCTTCACAAAACCCCGCGCCTGCAGCCGCTCCACCGCCTGGCGACTGCGGTACCCCCCAGCACAGTAAACCAACAAAGCCGCCCCCCGGTCCCACCCCCCCACCTCCTCCGAAGTGGCCAATTCCTCCAGCGGCACCCACTGCGCCCCCTCCAGCGCCCCCCGCGCAAACTCCCCCGCCGACCGCACGTCAACAATCCGCGCACCCCGATGCGCCTCCAACCAGCGCGCCGCCTCCGCAGGTCCCCAATTCGCGCACGCAAACCCCGCTCCCCGCCGAAAAAGGCGCCGGTCCCAACGCCCCTCATACCAGCGCCACCCCGCCACCACCAGCCCCAAGGCCGCCAGACCCATGAAGAAAACCGTCCCAGACACAGCAAAAAAAAAGGAAAAAGTTAACGCCGACCGCCGACGCCCGCCGCCGGGCCCCGCGATGCTTTCATCGAGATCGCTTCAAAAATCAGCAAGAGGAGGCCAGCAACTCGGCCGGAATATCCGCAAACGCCCCCTCCACGTGCACCACCTCGCGCCCCTCGCGGGCCAAGTAGGACGCCGCAAAACTCGCGCGCAGGCCACTGCCACAATGCACATAGATCGGCCCCTCCCTCGGGACCTCGTCTAAACGAGCCCCCAAGCGCGTGTAAGGAATGTGGTAGGCCCCCAGCACGTGGGAGGTCCGAAACTCCTCCTCGCTGCGCACATCCAATACCACCACCCCCGGCTGCGCCGCCAAGGCCACACCCAACTCCCCCGCCGTGATCCGCGCCTGACTCACCGCCATATCAACCCCCTCCCGCTGCGCCCCCAAAGCCTCGTCCACCGGAATCCAGCCCACCACCTGGTCCAACCCAATCCGCACCAACTGCCGCACCGCCTCCTCCACCTCCGCCGCCCGGTTCACCAGCAAAATGAGCGACGCCCCCTCCTCAACATACGAGCCCGCCACCAAGGGGAGCTTGCCCCCCGCCAAAGGCGCAAACAGCGCGCCCGGCACATGCCGCTCCATAAAAAGCGCCCGCTCCCCCCGCAAATCCAACAAAACCTCCGGGCCACTCCCCGGATGCCACGCCGCCAAGGCCTCCGCCGCCAAGCGGTGCGGCTCCGGCAAACGCCCCTCCGGCAACAGCGCCGGCCCCACCCGGTTGTCCCGCTTCATCCGCGCAAAATACCGCGGCGGCTCCGGCTGGCCATCCAAAATGTGCGCCACAAAAGCCTCCTCGTCCCCCTCCAAGGCCTCCCGCAAGGCCCCATTGTAGCGCCGCTCATAGCCCAGCACACTGATCGGCACCGCCCCCAACGCCTTGCCGCAGGCGCTCCCCGCCCCATGCGCCGGCCACAGCTGCAAGTGCTCCGGCAAGGCCGCCGTCGCCCGCAAACTAGCATACAGCTCCCGCGCACTCGGCTCCATCACCCCCACCAGCCCCGCCGCGCTCTCCAATAAATCAGGCCGCCCCACGTCCCCCACAAAAATAAAATCCCCACTCAACAACCCCATCGGCTCCGTCGCCCCACCGCCAAAATCCGTCACCAAAAAACTCAAGTGCTCCGGCGTGTGCCCCGCAGAAAGCACCGCCTGCAACCCAATGTTCCCCACCCGAAAGCGGTCTCCATCCCGCAGCAGGCGCACCCCAGGATGTCCCTGCCCCCACTCAAACTGCCAATCCGGCCCCCCCTCCGCCGACACATACGCCACCGCCCCATGCCGCTCCACTAACTCCCTCGCCCCACTCAAATAATCCGCGTGAATGTGCGTCTCCACCACCGCCGTCAAACGAAACCCCTGCTCCGCCGCCAGCGCCACATACCGATCCACATCCCGCTCCGGGTCCACAATCACCGCCTCCCCCGTCCGCTGGCAGCCAATCAAATAAGCATTCTGTGCCAAGGCGGCATCGGTAACTTGGCGAAAAAACATAAGTGAAAATAGTTGGTTGTGAAAATAGTGACCTCCCCCTGCGCCGCCCCCTCAGCCCCCCGTGCTGCAAGTCCTCGGCGAGCCCCCAGCCGCCCCCTCCACCCGATTCCACGGCATCTTCGAAAGCAAGATCGCCAAACCACACCACCCCGAACAGCCCGCAAACAATAAACCCGCCCCAAAAAAAGCGCTCACATAGATAAAATCAGGATGCACCGCGCGCGCCAGCACCACTCCCGCCAGCACCCCCGCGCCAATCGCCATCTGCACCTGCTGCATCAAGGGAAAGCCCCGCCGCTTCACCCGCTCCACCGCAAAACCCGCCGCCTTCCACCCCAGCAGCCCCCCAGCCAAATTCCGCACCCCCACCAAGCCCAACTCCCCAAGCTTCGCCAAGGCCTGCTCCCCGCGCTTCCCACTCCGGCACATCACCACCACCGGCTCACTCCGCCCAATCTCCCCCACCCGCGCCGCCAACTGCCCCAGCGGAATCAATCGCGCCCCCGCTACCCGCTCCTCCGCATACTCCACCGGCTCGCGCACATCCACCAACGTCACCCCCCGCTCCAGCAGGGCCTTCAATTCACCAGCAGTAAGAGAAGTGTTCATCACATTAAACAAAAAAATTCAAGGTGCCGCGAACGCCGCAACAGACCTTTTTGCTTGCACTCATCACTATATTCTCATATAGTAATAAATCAAATTTATTTTCATGGAATCGCTCCCCCCGCCCGCTCCCCCGCCCCTCAGCGACGCCGCGCTGGAAATGATCGCCGCCCGCTTCCGCGCCCTCTCCGAGCCCCTCCGCCTGCGCCTCCTCCACCTCCTCATGGAGCGCGAGCGCACCGTCGGACAACTCGCCGAAGCCTCCGGCTCCGGCCAGGCCAACGTCTCCAAACACCTCGCCGTCCTGCGCCAAGGCGGCATGGTGGGCACCCGCAAGCAGGGACTCAGCACGGTCTGCTTCATCGCCGACCCCCTCGTCAAACAACTCTGCGACTTGATGTGCCACCACCTCCGCGAGGAAATGACCAGCAAAGCCAAGGCCCTGGCCTTCGACCCCCGCATTTAGTGCCATAGCGCCCGCTGGGAACCTGTCGGTTTGTGGGGTTGTTGCGGCTCCCTTCAGCGGTGCCTCGCAACGCTGCATCCTCCCCTCCCGCCTCCTGTCCACAACCAGTCGCCCACCAGCCAAGCGAGCGGCCCCCAAAACCCCACCGCAGCTCCTTCGCGCGGACCAGGCGAGATTGGACTGAAAAGAAAGCACGGAGGATCCCTTCTGTTCCAGTATTTCATAAGTAGCGACGTTCGCGGCTTTCCCATGATTTAGCGCCCCTCCCGGAGACGGCACGGCCCACTCCAGGGAAGATGCGCGCGGCACCAGCCCCTCAATGGCGCGCCTATGGCCTGGCTCCCCCAGGGGGACACCGCTGACGGCGCCCTTGCCCTCGACAGCTGCGAGAAACCCCCTTCCCTCGTAAAGCGCCGCTACCGCAGAGTCCATTGGTTCCGTTTGGAGTAAAAAGTTCATGCAACTTAAACGCGGGAATGGATCCACGATCCAGGTGCGCCTTGTTCGGGATGCCCATAGGCGTGTCCGCAAAAAGTCAATGTTGCCAAATCTCAAGCATTGATGATCAGCGGGTTACAAATTCTAAAAGACCCCTTCTTGGAAGGGTTGCGCTCAGCCCCGGATGGGAAAGGATCCGTTTTCTCTCGCCTCAGGAGGCTCAGCGCTTGGGTGAATCCCTTCCGCTGCCGCCACCCCCCGCGCCACCCCCCGCGCCATCATGCCCGGTGACACGCCCGGTGACACGCCCGGTGACACGCCCGGTGACATGCCCGGTGACACGCCCGGCGGCGATGCCCGAGGCATCCCAGCCGCT
>CALQKQ020000347.1 GCA_943331195.2 Akkermansia muciniphila
GGCGGGTTCGCGGGAGAGGTTGGAAGTGGGCTCGGTGTAGAAGTGCCACGGCCGATCGCAGCCGGTGGAATCGGGGTGGGGATTGCCTGCTAGGATGTTGTTGGAAACATCTCGGGTGAGGGACCAGACGCGGGGGGTGGGGCCGAGGGTGGTGAGTTTGAATTCGAGGTCGGTGAGGTCGCAGGAGTGCTCTCCATCGCGGGGGCTAATGATGAGGGAGAGGAGGTCGCCTGGTTGGACGGCGAGGGAGTCGATGGGGCCGACGGCGGAGGGTTGGGCGCCTTGGGTGAGGCCGTGGGCGAGGGATTGGCGGGTGGCGCCACGGCGGCGTTCGAGGGACCAGGCGACGCCGTTGCCGCAGTCGGTGTGGGCGTCGGTGACGGTGGCTTCGATGCGGAGGGTGGCGGCGAGGGGGCTGAGCCAGCCGACGGCGACGGCGAGGGTAGGGGAGGGGTGGACGACGAGGCCGTGGGGTTTGAGGTTGCCGGGGATGCGGAGGGCCTGGTCGGAAGAGTTGGCTAGGATTTGGGGGGTTTCGGGGGAGCCGTAACCGGTCACGGCGGGTTGGCCGGGAATTTCTGGGAGGGGTTTGGTGAAGAGGTTGAGGTCTAGTGTTGGATCGCTGCTGATGCCTAGGTAATGGAACCAAGCGGCGATGGCGGCTTGGTCGGGGGCTGGCGGCGGGGCGGTGTCTGGGGTGGGGGAGTCGCTGGTGGCTTGGGCGGCGGCGGCGAGGGCTGGGGCGGTGGCGGCGAGGATGCGGGAGCGCTGGGCGCTGAGGCTAGTGAAGAAGTGGCGCAGGTCTTTGAGGGGGATGGGGGGGCGGCCGGGGAGGATGAGTTGGGGCTGGCGCCACATGGCAAAATCGTTCGAGGAGCCATCGCCGGCGGTGCTGGTGAGCAAGTGAAGGACCTGGTCTTGGCGGTCTGGGGAGGGGGTGAGTTTGAGGCGGATGTCTTGTTGGGTGGCGAGGGGGGTGAGGGGTTCCATCCAGGCTTTGGGGCCGCCTTTTTTGCCGATGTGGCCGACGCTGTTGAAGCGCCAGAGGGCCTGTTGCCAGGCGGCGATGTCGGCGATGGCGGCGGGGATGGGGAGGGGCGCGGGCTGGCGCCAGGCGGCGCGGAGGCGGTCGAGGAGGGGGGAGGGTTGGGTGGCGTTGAGGAGGCCGACGAGGGATTCGAGGTAGGTGGGGCTGAGGTGGTGGGTTTGGGCGAGTTCGGCGAAGGGTTGGGGGTGGTCGCGCCAGGCGAGGGCGGCGGTGAGGTATTTGTCGAGGGGGAGGCTGCCGCCTTTATTGCGATCGAGGGCGATGCCTTGTTGGGTGACGTTGTCGACTCCGCCGACGGAGGTGAAGCGGGCGTAGAAGGCTTGGATTTCAGATAGGATCGCTTGCGTCCAATCGCGCCGGGTGGTGCTAGGGGAGAACTGGATGCCGTCGGGGAGGAGGACGGCGTGGGAGGCGATGGCTTTGGCGGCGTCGAGGTATTTGGTGACGAGGGAGGGGGACATGACGAGGGCCTGTCCGGTGTTGGTGAAGCCTTCGCCGGCGGCTCCGTCGACGGGGAATTCCTTGGCGGGCTCGAGGGTGGTTAGGTTGGTGAGGTCTTGGATGGAATAGGTGTATTCGGCATTGGAGAGGCGGCGGAGCACGACGGGGCCGGGGTCGCCGGCGCTTTCGCGGGCGAGGGTTTGGAGGGATCCGCGGACCCAGGCGATGAGGGCGTCGCGGGCCTCTGGGGCGAGGCGGGGTTGGGAATCTGGGGGCATGGCGCCCTCGGAGAGTTGTTCGAGGACGCGTTGCCAGATGCGGGGGTGTTTGCGGAGGCCTTCGGGGGAGGCGACGAGATCTAAATCGAGATCGCCTTTTTGTTTGGTGGCGTTGTGGCAGTCGAGGCAGTGCGTTTGGAGCACGGGGCGCACGGCGGCGGCGAAATCGGGGAGGGCGGGTTGGGCGGGGGCGAGGTGGGCGGTGGCGGCGAGGAGGAGAAGGTGGGGCCAGGAGGGGCGAGCGGGGTGGGGGCGGCTGGCGTTCATGAGAGGATACCGGAGACGACTTGACCTTCGACGTTGGTGAGGCGGCGATCGATGCCGTTGTGGTAGTAGGTGAGTTTTTCGTGATTGAGGCCGAGGAGGTGGAGGATGGTGGCGTGGAAGTCGGGGATGGTGACTTTATTTTCGGCGATGCCGTAGCCGATGTCGTCGGATTTGCCGTAGCGGGTACCGGGCTTGATGCCGGCACCGGCGAGGAAGCTGCTGAAGACGCCGGGGTGGTGGTCGCGGCCGGTGGAGCCGACGCCTTGGGTGACGGGGCTGCGGCCGAATTCGGTGGACCAGATGAAGAGGGTGTCTTCTAACATGCCGCGTTGTTTGAGGTCTTGGAGGAGGGCGGCGACGGGGCGGTCCATGGTGGCGGCCTGGGTATCGTGGTTGTCCTTGAGGTTTTCGTGGCCGTCCCAGTTGATGCGCGGGCTGCCGAAGGCGCCGCCATTGAGGATTTGGACGAAGCGGACGCCGCGTTCGAGGAGGCGGCGGGCCATGAGGCAGTTGCGGGAGAAGCCGCGGTTGGCGGGGTCGTCGATGCCGTAGAGGCGTTTGATGGAGTCGGGTTCGGCGTCGAGGTCGGTGGCTTCGGGAATGCTAGACTGCATGCGGGCGGCGAGTTCGTAGGAGCGGAGGCGGGCGGCGAAGGTGGCTTCGCCGGGGTGGGCCTGCGCGAAGTCGCGGTTCATGGAGGCGAGCAGGGACATGTCGGCGGCGCGGGTGGCGGTGGGGACATGGGAGGGGGTGTGGAGGTCGGCGATGGGTTCTGGGGAATGGGTGCGGAAGGGGACGCCTTGGTGGTTGGCGGGGAGGAAGCCGGCGGTCCAGTTGATGGAGCCGCCGGCGGGGAGGCCGCGGGGGTCGGGGAGGACGACGAAGGCGGGGAGGTTTTCGTTTTCGGAGCCGAGGCCGTAGCTGAGCCAGGCGCCCATGGAGGGGAAGCCGTTGAGGGTGAAGCCGCTGTTCATCTGGAACGCGGCGGGGGTGTGGTTATTGCTTTTGGCGAAGAGGGAATTGACGATGCAGAGGTCGTCGGCGCAGCTGGCGATGTGGGGGAGGAGGTCGCTGATCCAGGCACCGGATTGGCCTCTTTGGCGGAAGGGATAGGCGCTTTGCATGAGGCGGCCGGGTTGGCCGAAGAATCCTTGATTTTCGCCGCGGCCTTCGAGGGTCATGCCGTGCATGCGGGCGAGTTCGGGTTTGTAGTCGAAGGTTTCGAGGTGGCTGACGCCGCCGGCGCAGAAGATTTGGACGATGCGTTTGGCCTTGGGGGGGAAGTGGGGTTGGTGGGTGGGAGGGGGAGAGGAGGCGCGGGCTTGTTCCTGGTTCATGAGCCAGGCGAGGGCGATGCCGCCGAGGCCGCCGCCGGAGTTCCAGAGGAAGTGGCGGCGGGAGAGGAGGGAGGGGGCCTCGGATGGAGGGTTAGGGGGCATAGACGAATTCGGTGGAATTGAGGAGGGCCCAGCAGACGCTAGGGAGGCCGCGCTGGAGGGCGGCGGCGGTGGCGCGCTGGGATTCTGCGAGGGAGGGGGGGCGGCCGAGGGCGAGGCGGTAGGCGCGGTGGACGGCGGTGGTTAGGTCGTTAGGGGAGGTGCTCGTGGCGCGCTCGGCGAGGAAGGTGGCTTGGCGGAGCACGAAGGCGTTGTTCATGAGTTCGAGGGCCTGGAGGGGGGTGGTGGTGACGCCGCGGCGGGGGGTTTTGACGGAGGGGTCGGGGCAGTCGAAGGCGTCGAGGAGGGGGTCCTTGCCGCTATTGACGTTGATGCGGTAGACGGTGCGGCGGTTGAAAGCGGGCTCTGCGCGATCGACTAGCTGATAAAAGGTGGCGCCGTATTCGCTTGTGGTGAAGGGGCGAAAGCCGGGGCCGCCGGGGGTGGGATTGAGTTGGCCGCTGACGGCGAGCATGCTATCGCGGACGGCTTCGGCTTCGAGGCGGCGCGGGGGGAAGCGCCAGAGGAGGAGGTTGTCGGCGTCGCGGGCGGCGGCGGTGGCTTGGAAGGCGGAGTTTTGGCGGTAGGTGGCGGAGTGGAGGATGAGGCGGTGGAGGGCTTTGACGCTCCAGCCGCTTTGGATGAACTGGGTTGCTAGCCAATCGAGCAGGGCGGGGTGAGTGGGGGGGACGCCGGCGGCACCGAAGTCGTTGGGGGTGGCGACGAGGCCTTGGCCGAAGTGGAGGTGCCAGATGCGGTTGGCCATGACGCGGGCGGGGAGGGGGTGGCGGGGGTCGCAGAGCCAGTCAGCTAGTTTGAGGCGGCGGGCGGCTTCGGGGGCGTCGGGAGGCAGGTTGAATTCGGCGCCGGGGGCGTAGATGGAGGCGAGGGCGCCGGGGGCGACGACGGCTTCGGGGGCATTGACTTCGCCGCGGAGGAGGCGGCGGGTGGGGGGA
>CALQKQ020000348.1 GCA_943331195.2 Akkermansia muciniphila
AAAAGCCGCTAGGGCACCCGCCCCCAGCTAAGCACACAGCCCCCGCGCCCGCAGCGCCGCCAGAGTCCACCCGTATTCGCGCACCAACTGGTCCACCACACTGCCAGAGCGCAAGTCCCGCGGCAGCACCTCCCACGTATACGTCTCCATCTCCAAATGCGCGCAGCGCGAAGGCTTGGCCGCCAGCCAATCCAGCGCCGCCAACAAATGATCCCGCGTATCCCCAAACGGCTCCTCCACCTCCGCGTGCAGCGGCACATGGAAATGAACCCGCCACTCCTCATCCTCCGGCACCCCGTGCGCCGCCGCATGCGCCAGCGCCTCCGGCAAATCGCGAAAACGCCGCAGCGACCCATCCGGGCGCCGCGCGATGGTCTGGTGAAAATAAGTGTCCTCCTGGAACGCCTTCAAACGCTTCAGCAAGGGCGGCACGCAGGGCACCCGCAGCGCACTGCTCAAGTGCAACTTGCTCAGCCGTATGCCCCGCTCCTCCAAAAGATTCAGCCCCGGAGCCCCATCCTCAAACTCCACCGCCAAATGGCAGGTGTCATAATTCACCCCCAAACAACGCCGAATCTCCTCCCCTCCCCCCAGCGCTTCAAAAAACCGCAGCGTCTCCGCCGTGTTTTCAATGTACCCCAGCGGCTCCGGCTCCAGCCCCAAATGCAAATCCAGCCCCCGCCGATCGCTCAACCGCGCAATCCAAGCCCCCATTTCTTTTATGTTAGCAGTCAGGTCCTGCTCATGCTTGGCGTCCCGGATCAATTCCTTGTGCGAGCCGGGCACCGTGCTCACACTCCCCGCCACCCCCGCAGGCAACAGATCCGCCAAAATCGTGAACAGCGCCTGGGTGTAGTCCACCCGATCCACCTCCGCCCAGTCCGGCTGGAACACCTGCTCCTTCACCCGCGTGCCGTGAAACTGCCCATACGGAAAGCCATTGATCGTAAACACATAGCAGCCCTGCCGGTCCATCCAACGCTGAAAATCCAAGCGGGTCCGCCCATCCAGCAAGGCCTTCGCCGCCGCCGCCCCCAAGCGCAACCCAATGGCGTACGGCCCGTCCGGGCAAACCTCCCGCTTCACCGCTAGGGTGTATTTTTCCAGCGCCTCCCACGTCTCCGGCCATGTCTCGCCGCGGTGGATATTCGTGCAATAGGCGAGGTGCAGTCCTTGAGAAAGGTTCATAGCAAAAAATCAGAAAGTAGCCCCCCAAGCCCTGTCAGCTTGGAGGGCCGATCACCAAACGCGAAATCTCCGCTCAGACCGCCGCCAGCCCCGCCACATCAAAAACTTCCCGGGCATCCGCCACCACCCCCGTCACCGCCGCCGCCGCCACCATCAGCGGACTCATCAGCACCGTGCGCCCCGTCGGACTGCCTTGGCGACCCTTGAAATTGCGGTTAGAAGAGGAAGCACACAGCTGGTCCCCGATCAATTTGTCAGGGTTCATCGCCAGGCACATGGAGCAACCCGCCCCGCGCCACTCAAAACCCGCTTCCCGAAACACCTCGTCCAATCCCTCCTGCCGACAAAGCACATCCACAATCTGACTCCCCGGCACCGCAATCGCCGTCACCCCCGCCGCCACCCGGTGGCCCCGAAGATATTTGGCCACTTCCCGAAAATCGCTGAGCCGCCCATTAGTGCAGGACCCAATAAAGGCCACGTCAATCTTCGTCCCCTTGATCGGCGCCCCAGCAGGCAGTTTCATATACTCTAACGCTTCCTCAATGGAAAGCCGCTCCGCCTCCGTCGCCGCCGCCGCCGGATCCGGCATCCGCCCCGCAATGCTAAACCCCTGGTCCGGACTAATCCCCCAGGTCACGCTCGGCGCAATGTCCGCTCCCTCAATCTCCACCACATCGTCAAATACCGCATCCGCATCCGACGCAAAACCAGCCCACTCCGCCACCGCCGCCTCCCACGCCTCCCCCGAAGGGCAGTAGGGCCGACCCTTCAAGTAAGCAAAAGTCTTGTCGTCAGGATTCACGTACCCACAGCGCGCTCCCCCCTCAATCGACATGTTGCACACCGTCATCCGCTCCTCCATCGACATCCGATCAACCACCTCCCCAGCGTACTCATAGGCATACCCAATCCCCCCCTTCGCTCCTAGCAAAGCGATGATGTGCAAGATCACATCCTTGGCGTAAACCCCCGGCAGCAGGCGGCCCCGCACATTGATCCGCCGCACCTTCGGCTTGCTCATCGTCATCGTCTGCGTCGCCAAAACATCGCGCACCTGCGTCGTGCCAATCCCAAACGCAATCGCCCCAAACGCCCCGTGCGTCGCCGTATGGCTGTCGCCACAAGCAATCGTCGTGCCCGGCTGGGTAATCCCCTGCTCCGGACCCACCACGTGCACAATGCCCTGCTTGCCACTGCTCAAGTCAAAATAAGTAATCCCAAAATCCTCCGCGTTGACCCGCAATTGCCGAATCATCTCCGCCGCCAAACCATCCGCAAACGGCTCCGTCTGCACATCCGTCGGCACAATGTGATCCACCGTAGCAAACGTCCGCCCCGGAAACTTCACCTTCAGTCCCAAATCCCGCAACATCCCAAAGGCCTGCGGACTCGTCACCTCATGAATAAGATGCGTCCCAACAAGGAGTTGCGTCTGGCCGTTGTCCATCAGGCGGACGGTGTGCGCGTCCCAAACTTTTTCGAATAGCGTCTTGCCCATATGTAAATGCTGCGGGGGGGGAGGGGTGGATTGAAGCGCGATGGTAACACCGCGCCGCGCTGCAGCAAACGCTCATTAAATGGGAGTTTCCCCCGCCCCGCTTCCGCGCTTTGCTGCCACCATGCGCCCCGCCCTCCCCCTCCTCGCCCTCGCCCTAACTCTCTCCTCCTGCGGCAATTTGCAAAACCTCGCCACCCGCTCCCGCGCCAAAAAACAACAGCGCGCCATGGATCAACTCGCCGCCACCTCCTCCCAAGAGGCCTCCTCCCGCCTCGGCGCCAGCTCCCTCGGCGAAGTCGCCTACGTCGACGACGCCGAACAATTCGTCCTCATCCGCACCCTCAACGGCATCGCCATCCCCCCCCTCGCCAGCCTCGAATCCCAACGCCACGGCAAAACCACCGCCCTCCTCCGCTCCACCCCAGAACGCAAAAACACCTTCGCCGCCGCCGATATCCTCGAAGGCAATCCCCAATCCGGCGACGCCGTCCTCCCCTCCACCGCCAAACCCTCCCCCCGCAAAAAACCCCGCACCTCCCCCAGCCCTACACCTCCACCTGCCCCAGCCACCCCTCCCTCAGCCCCCGCCGACCCCGCCCACCCCGACGAAGCCCGCCCCATGGCCCCCCCCGACGACGACCTCGACCCCACCCGCCTCCCCCCCCTCCAAGACCCCATCAAGTCTCCCAATGACCTAAAACGCTAATCCCTAACAACACCATCCCCTACCTCCCCTACCTCCCTCCCCAGCCGTGCTCGAAGAATCCGCCGCCCTCGCCCGCCTCCTCGCCCTGGTCCCGCCTCCCACCCCGGAAACCGTCCCCTTATCCCACGCCCTCGGACGCTTCGCCCTCGCCGACCACTTCGCCACCCTCCCCCTCCCCAACTTTGCCAACAGCGCCATGGACGGCTACGCCCTCCACGCCGCCGACTGCGGGCGCACCGGCCTCCCCCTCATCGTCAGCGGAGCCCAACCCGCCGGCCCCGACCTCGGCCTCGCCGTCCGCCCCGGCCACTGCATCCGCCTCTTCACCGGAGCCCCCCTCCCCCGCGATGCCGCCGCCGTCGTCATGCAGGAAGACACCCTACTTTCCCCCGACGGCACCAGTCTCACCCTCACCGCCGCCGCCGCCCCAGGCGAATTCATCCGCCATCAAGGTGCCGACCTCTGCGTCGGCCAGCGCCTCCTCGCCGCAGGGCAAGCCCTCACCCCAGCCCGCCTTGGCCTCCTGGCCAGCCAGGGGCTCGCCTCCCTCACCTGCGGCGCCCGCCCCCGCGCCGCCATCCTCACCACCGGCGACGAACTGCGCCCCCCCGGCCCCAACCCCCTCCCACCCGGCCACATCTACGACAGCAACGGCCCCATGCTCCGCGCCCTCCTCCACGAAGCCGGCGCCCACGCCTCCAATCACCACGTCCCCGACGAACTCGCCCACCTCACCGCCACCGCCCAGCGCCTCCTCGCCGAAAACGACCTCCTCATCTTCGCCGGCGGCGTCTCCGTCGGCGACCACGACCTCGTCAAACCAGCCCTCGCCGCCCTCGGCATCCCCCTCGCCTTCTGGAAAGTCCACCTCAAACCCGGCAAACCCTTCCTCTTCACCGCCCACCAGGGCAAACTCATCTTCGGCCTCCCCGGCAATCCCGTCTCCGCCTTCGTCACCGCCGTCCTCTTCGTCCTCCCCGCCTTGCGCCAACGCGCCGGTGCCTCCCCCGCCGCCTCCCTCCCCCGC
>CALQKQ020000349.1 GCA_943331195.2 Akkermansia muciniphila
GGGGGCGAGGAAGAGGAGGAAGTCCTCGCGGAGGCCGTTGAGGCGGACGACGAAGTGGATGGCTTGGAGAAGGCCGAGTTGGAGGAGGAGGACGAGGAAGACCAGGCCAACGCGGCCGTTGCTGCGGCTGGTCTCGGGGAGATGGAGTTGGAGGTGGACCATGGCGAGGACCATGACTGCCGCTAGGGAGGCGGCGGCGGTGGCTGGGCCGAGGTCGTGGAAGAGGCTCTGGGCATTGAGGTAGCGGAGCATGACGCCGACGGCGCCGAGAAATAGGGCGAGGATGAGGCCGCGCACGGAGGAGCTGCAGCTAAGGGCTTTGGCCCATTCGCTGTGGTGTTGCTCCCGGCGTTTTTTGCCGCAGGAGAAGCCTTTGCGCTGGAGTTGCTGCCTTTTAAAAAAGTCCCACATGCGGTTGGAGGGCGACAGTCCCCGGGGGGCGGACTGCGGGAGCGGGGGTGCCGGATCCGGAACCGCCTGCCGCAGACACCGTAGAAATGCTGTTCTAAATTGCAACGATGGAATCTTGACGGGGGGCGGGCATGATGAATCGTGAGCGCGGGCGAGGCAGGCTGGCTGGGCTGGAGTCGCCGGCCCCCCGCAGACCATGAGTATGGAACGATTTCACAACATGAAAGCGGTGGCATTGCGCACTGGTTTGAGCGCGCATTTGATACGGGTGTGGGAGCGGCGTTATGCGGCGGTGACGCCGGCGCGTTCGGGGACGCAGCGGCGGTTATACAGTGAGGCGGAGGTGGAGCGCTTGCAGCTGTTGGCGCGGCTGAGTCAGTCGGGTTTGGCGATTGGGCAGATTGCGGGGCTGGCCACCGAGCAACTGCGGCAGATTGCGGAGCGGGAGGCTGGGCCTGGCTTAGGTGAGAGGGTGGTCGAGGAGCTTGGGCAAGAGGTGGTCGATGAGGCGGTCGAAGAGCTGGTCGAGAGCACGCCGGGGGAGATGGTGGAGGCGGCGCTGCGGGCGATTCGGAGTTATGATATGGTGGGTTTGGAGTCGATTTTGGACCAGGGGATGATTACGTTTGGGTATGCGGGGCTGTTGGAAAAGGGATTGGTTCCCTTGTTGCATGCGATGGGGAGTGCGTGGGCGGCGGGGGAGTTGACGGCGGCGCAGGAGCATGGAGCCACGGCGGCGCTGAAGGATTACTTGGCGCGCAACTTGCGCTCGATGCAGTTGCCGGGGACGGCACCGCGTCTGCTGGTGACGACACCGGCGGGGCAATTGCATGAAATGGGGGCGGCGATTGTGGCTGGGCTGGCGCGGAAGGCGGGGTGGCAGGTGTTTTATTTGGGGGCGTCGTTGCCGGCGGAGGAAATTGTGGGGGCGGCGGTGAAAAATCAGATCCGCGCGGTGGCGCTGAGCATTGTGTATCCGGGGGACGACCCGGAATTGCCTGGGCAGTTGCGGCGGCTGCGGCGATTATTGCCGGAGGGCATTCCGATAGTGGTGGGGGGGCAGGCGGCGGAGGCTTATGGGGAGACGCTGCGGGAGATAGGGGCGCACCTCATGGGGGGGCTGGAGGCCTTTCCGAAGCTGTTGCTAGCGCTGCGGAGCGGCGGGGCGATTCCGGCGAGGGAGGGATCGGCGGGATCGGCGTAATATCTGGTTGCGCGGATCGGGGGTTGTGGCAAGATGGCGCGCTTCCCGAAGGGCGGGAAGGGGCGGTTGGACTGAGTCCGGCTGCCAGAACCACAGGACCAACCAACTACTATGAGCAGCATCACCGTCAATAAAAATATCGAGTTAAAGGATTACCAACTGCACGACAAGGACACGGGCAGTTCCGATTATCAGGCTGCGGCCCTGACGAAGCGCATTTTGCACCTTACGGCGCACCTGGCCACGAATAAGAAGGATTTTTCTTCTCGGCGCGGCTTGCTGCGGGCGGTGGCGGAGCGCCGTCGCCACCTGGATTATTTGCGCAACACGGCGGAGGAGCGCTACCAGAAATTGATTAAGTCCCTCGGCCTGCGCCGCTGAGGTGGCTTGCCGCCCGAACTCCGCGATGAATTGATTTGCGCCCGTCCCGCCCGAGCCCAGCCTCGCGGCGGGACGGGTTTTTTGCCCTCGGCGGGGGGGCTACCTCGCGATGGGCGCGGCCTTTCGCGGAGCCCGCCACAGCGGCGGGACCTTTTCCCTACAAGAAGCCACAACACCTAATAAACACATGAGCATTCATACTACCACGAGCCAGGTTGGCTCCACACCTATCATCATCGAAACTGGCAAAATGGGCCGGTTAGCGGATGGTGCTGTTACCGTTCAAATGGGCGACACCTTAGTGATCGTCACGGCGGTTTCCTCGACTAGCCTGAAGGACGGGCAAGACTTTTTCCCCTTGTCTGTGGAATACAAAGAAAAGGCCGCGGCGGCGGGCAAATTTCCGGGCGGCTACTTCAAGCGCGAAGGCCGTCCCACGGAGAAGGAGATTCTCACCTGCCGCATGACGGATCGGCCGCTGCGGCCGCTTTTCCCCAAGGGGTATTTTTACGATACCCAGATCGTGGCTTTGCTGCTGGCGGCTGACGGGGAGAATGACTCCGACGTGCTAGCGATGAACGGGGCCTCGGCGGCTTGCTACATTTCTGACCTGCCGATGGCCAAGCCTTTTGGCGCGGTGCGGGTGGGCCGGATCGGGGGCAAGTTTGTGGCAAATCCGACCAATTCTGAGCGCGAGCTGAGCGACCTCGATTTGATTTACGTGGGGTCGGAGTCGGAAGTGATCATGATTGAAGGGGCGGCGCAGGAATTGCCGGACGAGGAATTCATCAAAGCGCTGCACTTTGCCCATGAGGCGGTGCAGCCGCTCATCGCGGCGCAAAAGCAACTGCGCCAGCTTTGCGGCAAGCCCGTGCGGCAATACAAATTGCTCAGCGCCCGCGAGGAACTCCTCGAAGTGGCCTATCAAGTGGCGGGAGACCGCATTGAAGGGGCGATTTACACGCCAGGCAAAGTGGCGCGGGGCATCGCGGTGGGAGCGCTGAAAACGGAGGTCAAGGACGCCATTTTGGCGAAGTATCCTGACGCGGGCGCGTTTGAGATCAGCCAGGCTTTTGATTACTTACAGAAGAAGGCCTTCCGCATTTCGATTTTGGACAAGAAGACCCGCTGCGACGGTCGCGGTCTGGATGAGATCCGGCAGTTGAGCGGCGAGATTGGGGTGGTGCCACGGGTGCACGGCTCGGCGCTGTTTGCTCGCGGGGAGACCCAGGCGCTCGCCCTAGCCACCTTGGCGCCCCTGGATGAGGGCCAGAACATGGACAACTACACGGGCGGGGTGGACACGAAGCGCTTCATCTTGCACTACAACTTCCCGGCCTTCTCGGTGGGGGAACCCGGTCGATTCGGCGGGCAGAACCGCCGCGAAATCGGGCACGGGGCCCTGGCGGAGCGCTCCATTGAGCCGGTCATCCCAGCGATTGAAGACTTCCCCTACGCGATCCGCGTAAGCAGCGAAGTGATGGAATCGAATGGTTCCACTTCGATGGCTAGCACCTGCGGCGGCATCCTTGCGCTTTACGCGGCGGGGGTTCCTTTGAAGCGGGCGGTGGCGGGGATTTCGGTGGGTTTGGTGAGCGAGCACGACGAGCAGGACAACATGAAGCGCTATCTGACCATGATGGACATCTTGGGCAGCGAAGACCACTTCGGGGACATGGACTTCAAGTTGTGCGGCACCGAGCTGGGAGTCACGGGCTATCAGCTAGACCTTAAATTGCCGGGGATTCCCCTGAGCATCTTGGAAGAGGCGATTCACAAGGCCCGCGCGGGGCGCTTGGACATCATCAAGTACATGAATACGGTGATTGATGCGCCGAAGGCGATCAGCGAGCACGCGCCGCGGATTGAGTCCACCAAGATCCCGCAGGATCGCATTGGGGAGTTGATTGGACCTGGCGGCAAGGTGATCAAGGGCATCCAAGCGGAGACGGGCGCGAAGATCGACATTGAAGATGACGGCACGGTGCACGTTTACGCGATTCGCAAGGAAGGGCTGGACGCGGCGATGCGCTTGATTCGCAATATCTTTGCGGAAGCGGAAGTCGGCGCGCTCTACACTGGTCGGGTAGTTAGCACCACGGCCTTTGGCGCCTTCATGGAACTCTTCCCTGGTCGCGACGGGCTGATTCACGTTTCCGAGTTGGCTGACTTCCGGGTCAACAAGGTCGAGGACGTGGTGAAGACGGGCGACATCGTCACGGCCAAGTGCATTGGGGTTGACGAGAAGGGCCGGGTCAAGATGAGCCGTCGCGCGGTCCTCCGCGACAAAGAGCGGGAATTGGCGGCGGCCGATCAGGCGGCGGCGGCTCCTGCCCCCCAGGATGCCCCCCAGGACTAAAGCGGCGGAGGCCTGAGGCCTTGGGCTTTAGGCGACACTAGCATGAGAAGGGCA
>CALQKQ020000350.1 GCA_943331195.2 Akkermansia muciniphila
ACTCACCCGCTTCCTCTGCGGCCTCACCAGCCCCGCCACCCTCCGCGACCGCCTCACCAAACATCAAGACTTCGGCCTCCTCGCCGACCTCCCCTTCGACGAAGTCCTCGCCCACTGCACCGCCAGCCTCTAAACCTCACCCAAACCTGCCAAGGTAAACCAAGCCCCCATGGCCCCCATGGCCCCCATGGCCCCCAAGTCCGCAGGTGTCAGGCGCGCACCTGGCCCGTACCGATGACTTGATACTTATAGCTCGTCAATTCCGCCAGCCCCATCGGCCCGCGGGCGTGAAGTTTGTCCGTGCTAATGCCTATCTCGCAGCCAAAGCCAAATTCGCCCCCGTCGTTGAAGCGCGTGCTCGCGTTCCACAACAACACCGCGCTGTCGATCTCATTGAGGAAGCGCTCCGCCGCCGCCGCATCCTCCGTGACAATGGCCTCGCTGTGCCGCGAACCGTAGGCGCGGATGTGGTCGATGGCCTCGTCCAATCCAGCCACCGTCTTCACCGATAAAGCCAAGTCGAGGTATTCGGTCTGGTAATCAGCCTCCGTGGCTAGGGTCACCTCGCCGGGAAAAAGATTTGCCAGGAAAGCGTCGCCTTGGATCCTGACTCCCGCCGCCCGCAGCGCCGGAACCACCTGCGCATAAAAGTCCCCCGCGATCGCCTGGTGCACTAACAGGGTCTCGGCGGCATTGCAGGCGCTCGGCTTTTGCACCTTGGCGTTGAGCAGAATCCGCTGCGCCATGGCGAGGTCCGCCGACTGGTCCACGTAAACATGGCAGATGCCCTCGTAGTGCTTGATGACCGGCATCCGCGCCAGGCGCACCACGGTCTCAATCAGCCCCTTGCCCCCGCGCGGAATGATGAGGTCGAGGTATTGATTCATTTCCGCGAGGTGCTGCACGCTTTCCCGGTCCGTCGTCGGCACCAACTGAATGCTGTGAGGCGGCAGGCCCGCCGCCTCGCCCCCCGCCTGGAGCGCGGCGGCGATGGCGGTGTTGCTGTGGATGGCCTCGCTGCCCCCGCGCAGGATGGTGGCATTGCCGCTCTTGAGGCAAAGCACCGCCGCATCACTCGTCACATTAGGACGGCTTTCGTAAATGATGCCAATCACCCCAATCGGCACCCGCACCTTCCGGATCTTCAAGCCGTTCGGACGCTCCCAGGCCGCCAGCTCCTCCCCCACCGGGTCCGGCAACTCCGCCACTTCCCGCACCCCTTGGGCCATCGCCGCCAAGCGCGCCGGATTCAGCATCAGGCGGTCTAACATCGCTTCATTGAGCCCCTTGGCCCGCCCGTCTTCGAGATCGCGCGCATTGGCGGCCAGAATGTCAGCGGAGCGAGCGAGGAGGCAGTCCGCCATGGCCAGGAGAATCCCGTGTTTGGCCTCCGCTGGCAGCACCGCTAGGGCACGGCTCGCCTCCAGGGCCTGACGGCCCAACTGCTGCATGTGTTCGCGCGAGCTCATCGGTCTTATTTAGCGGGTTCGGTCTTGCTGCGGTTCTCCAGCTTCTCCAATTTCTTTTCCAATTCCTCCGACTTCTGCGTCAAATGCTGCACCTTGCTCCACGCCTCCTGGGTCTGTTGCGACCCGCTCAGGCTGGCCTCGATCTTGGCCACCGCCTCCCCAGCAGGCACCGCGCTCGGATTCCGCTTGAGCTTGGCTAGGCCCCGCAACACCGGCAGGCTGCGCACATCTCCGAGCAAACCTAAGGCGCGAGCCGCCGCGCTGCGCACCGTCTCCCGCTGGTCCAGCAGATAGGCCGCTAAAAAGGGCTGCACCGCTGGATCTTTGGAGTCGCGGCTCAGAAAAGCCAGCGCCTCCAAGGCCCGCGCGCAGTCCTTTTGTTGCAGAGATCGGCCCGTCCCCTCCAGCCACTGGCGCAGGGCCGGCGCGGCCTCGACGCGGTCCTGACCGCGCAGCGCTTGCACGGCGGCAGCGGCTACCATTTCATGATAAGAGGACACTTTGAGATAAGGCAGCACGTCCTGCTCCGGCCAGGCCGCAAAGCTGGAAACCACCTTCGCTAGGATCAAAGGATTCTGCTCCTTGGCCGCTAAGGCCACCAGGGCCGCGTGGGACTCTGGATGATACAAACCCGCCACCGCCTCCACCGCCGCCTGGCGCACCCGCTCATCCGCTTGGCTGAGCTGCGCCATCAACTGCGCCCGCGCCGCCGCCGTGCCAATCTTGGCTAGGGACTGCACCGCCAGCACCCGGATGGAGTGGTGGGCATCCCGCGCCGCGATGTCCCCTAGCTGCTGCACGGTGGCGTCGTCCTGCCGCGAGGACAGCGTCTCCACGCCCCGCCACCGGCTTTCAAAATCGCCCTCCAACTGCCGCTTCAAAAACTCCGCCGGCGGCGTGAAATCCCACTTCGCCAGGACGGTGAATTCCGGATCCAGCCGCACCGTCTCCGGCTGCGCTGGCAGGGCAAAATTGAAGGATTCCTCCGCCTTGCTGAGCGAAACCACAAATTCGCGCGGCTGCGCTTCCCCAGGCACCGTAAAGCGCACCGGCACCGGCAGGCGGAATAACAGAACTTCCGCATCCACTTTCTGCGTCTGCCTCAAGGTGAGGCGCGCCATCTTGTGCTCCGCATCCCACGAATAATCCGCCTTCAACTCCGGCACTCCGCCATGGTGCACCCACTGGTCAAAAAACTGGTCGAACGAGCGGCCGCTCACCTCTTCCAAAATCTCCTGCAGGTCGTCAGTGGTCACGATGCCATTGCGGTGGCGCTCAATATAAAGCCGGATGGCCTTTTGATAGAGCGGCTTGCCCAACTGGCTGCGCAGCATGTGCAAGACCCAAGCCCCCTTGGGATAGGCCCGGCTGTCGAACTGCTGCATCGGCTCGCCGTAGTCGCGCCACACCATGGGGCGGCGATCGTTCGACGAAATCACCCGCTCCGCCGCCTGGTGCAGGTCTGTAAGAAAGCCCTCCCGACCGTGCTTGGCCTCCTGGTAGAGCAAGGTGTAATAACTAGCAAATCCCTCATTCAGCCAGAGATGCGACCAATCGCGGCACGTCAGCAAGTCCCCAAACCACTGGTGCGCCATCTCGTGCGCGTCTAGCCAATGCAGCGAATCCAATTCCCCCACCTCTTTAGGAAAAAGCAGGGCCCCCGCCATGAAGGAGCAACTGGTGTTTTCCATCCCGCCCGCCAAAAAATCATGGCAGTAAACTTGGTGATATTTGTCCCAAGGAAAGGGCACCCCAATTTCCTCTTGGAAAAATTTCATCACCGCCGGCGTGTCCCGGAAAGCGAGGGCCGCTTGCGCTTTTTCCGAGGGCGGCACCAACAGCGCCAGCGGCACCGCGCCCGCTTGCGCCTCCAACTTGGAAAAATACCCCGCCGCCAGCGCAATCAGATAGTTCACATGCGGCTGCTGCTGCTTCCAATGCCACGCCGTCAGGCCGCCCGCGCTCGCCTGGCGCGAAACCAAACTCCCATTGGAAACCACCTCCATCCCCTCCGGCACATGGCAGGTCACCTCGCTGGAAAACCGCTCATTGGGATAGTCATAACAGGGAAACCAAAAGCGGTGATTCTCCGCCTCGCCCTGGCTCCACACCTGCGTGTCGCCCTCAGGATAGCCCATTTCCGGGGTGCGAAAATGAAGGCCCACCTCCGGTTGACCGTGATAGGCTATCGCCACCACCACCTCCGTCCCCGGCAACACCGGCTCCGCAAAATGCAGCAATAACTGATCCGCCGTCACCTGCCGGTCCGCTACCTGCGCCCCCGTAGACTTGACCTCGTCAATGCTCAAATCCATCGAGTCCAACGCCAAGGTCTGCAGCGGCTGCGCAATCGGCGTGAAGGAAATCGTCACCTGCCCGCGCACCGTGCGGGCCTTGAAATCCGGAGTCACATCCAGCGCCAAATGCTTGATGTCCACTAGGCGATCCCTCGCGTATTTGCGCCCCGGCTTGCTCTCCCCGCCCTGCGGCATGAGCAGCTGCTGCTTACCACAATTTCCTACGCAGACATCGTCCCGCCCCGCCCAGGCAGGGGATAGCAGCGCCGCAAGACTTAGAAAAACCGGGATTTTCATGGCCCCGCATACCCCACTCCGCCGCCGCATGCAATCGGCATAGGCAAGGAGCCTAGGTGGCCCTCACCGGCCCCGCGGGGACCCGCCCCTGTCCCCTTCCTCAGCTTTTTTCTTCTGCTCCACCGCGCCGCGCCGCTGCTGCTCCGCCTGCCGCTGGCGCGACTCCGCTTGCTTCGCCTGCTCCTGCCGCGCCGCTTCCACTTGCTCCTGACGACTACGGCTCTCCCGCTGCCCGCGCGAATCCTGCTCCGCCTGCCGCTGCTGCTCCGCTTGCCGCTGGCGCGACTCCGCTTGCTTCGCCTGCTCCTGGCGCGCCGCTTCCACTTGCTCCTGACGACTACGGCT
>CALQKQ020000351.1 GCA_943331195.2 Akkermansia muciniphila
CGGCCACGGCCACCGCAGCAGTGGCGAGCGGCGCGGTTTCGTCTCTTACGAAAGGGCTCTCCGGCACCAATTACGCTACGGCCCCGACCTTCACGATGGCGGCGCCCAATGCGAGCGTCACGGGCACGGGCACCGCTGCTGTCTCGGGCGGGGGGCTGAGCGGGATCAGCGTGGCCACCGCCGGCACCAATTACGCCACGGCCCCCGCGGTGACGGTCGCCGCGCCTCCGGCGGCGGTGACGGCCACGGCCACGTCGACGGTGTTGAACGGGACGGTCTCGGGGCTCAGCACCGCGCTCCCCGGCACCGCTTACACCATCGCCCCGACCTTGAGCATGGCGGCTCCGACCGCCAGCGTTACCGGCACCGGCACGGCCGCCGTCTCGGGCGGGGGCGTGAGCGGGATCAGCCTGGCCACGGCCGGTACCAATTACGCCACCGCCCCCACGGTGACGGTCGCTGCCCCTCCGGCGGCGGTTACCGCCACGGCGACGGCGGCGGTTTCGGGCGGGTCGGTTTCGGCCCTCACCAAAGGACTCTCCGGCACCGCTTACACCGCTGCCCCGACCTTTAGTATTGAAGCTCCCACGGCCAGCGTCACGGGCGCGGGAACCGCGAGCATCGCGTCTGGGGGCGTCACTGAGATCAGGGTCGCTACGGCGGGCACGAATTACGCCAGCGCTCCGGTGGTTACCGTGGCCAGCCCGAACTTCAGTGGGCCGGCGGGCGCCAACGCCGTTTTGTCGGGCGGCAGTGTCGTCTCGTATAACATCACCAGTGGGGGAAGCAATTACAGCGTGGTCTCGCCCAACACGGTGCCGGCGGTCACGGTCACTGGCGGCACGACCAACGCCACGGCTACCGCTATGCTGGGTGTGACTCTCAACAGTTTTTTGATCGACCCCGGGACCCAGACCTATTCGGTGCCACCCAGCGTCTCGATCTCGGGCGGGGGCGCTACCACGAATGCCACGGCCACGGCGGTGCTCACCAGCGGCCTCGTCACCAGGATCTCCCTTACCAGTGGTGGGAGCGGGTACACCTCCACGCCAACCCTCACGTTTGTGGGCGGTACCGTTTCAGCTTCCGGCACCGCTCCGAGGGCTCTTGTCAATGGCAACCATTTTAACGTCGTGGGGATTACCCCGAACACCGCTGGGGCAGGTTATACTGCCGCCACGGTGAGCATCACGCCGCCTCCCGCTGCCGTCAGGGCGACGGCCACGGCCACCGTGAACGCGTCGGGCGCGATCACCGGATTCACCATTACCACCCCCGGCACCGGTTATATAAATAGCCCGCCTGCCGTCACGGTGGCGGCGCCGCCCGCAGCGGTGCAGGCCACCGGCACCGCCACCCTCTCCGCAGGCGGGGCGGGCACCTTGACGATCTCCAACGCGGGCTACGGCTATTTCGCAGCTCCGGCGGTGACCTTTGCGGCACCTCCGGCGGCGGTCAGGGCAACGGCGACGGCGGCCGTGGACGCCTCCGGTCAACTCAGTGGGTTCGCCGTTAGCGACCCCGGCACCGGCTACACCTCCGCGCCTGTGGTCACGGTGGCGGCACCGCCCGCTGCGGTGCAGGCCACCGGCACGGCCTCGCTCTCCGCCGACGGGGCGGGCATCTTGACAGTCACCAACCCCGGCTACGGCTATTTCGCAGCGCCGGCGGTAACCTTATCGGCCCCTCCGGCTGCGGTCACGGCGACGGCCACGGCCGCCGTGAACGCCTCTGGCCAAATCAGTGGCTTCACCGTTGGCACGGCTGGGACCGGCTACACTTCCGCGCCCACAGTCACGGTGGCGGCACCGCCCGCTGCGGTACAGGCCACCGGCACGGCCACGCTTTCTGCCGGCGGGGCGGGGACCTTGAGTATCACCAACGCGGGCTACGGCTATTTCACGGCTCCGGCGGTGAGCTTCGCGGCCCCTCCGGCGGCGGTCACGGCGGCGGCCACGGCCACCGTGAACACGGCGGGCGCGATCACCGGTTTCACCGTTACCACACCCGGCACCAACTACAGCACGGCGCCTGCGGTTACGGTGGCGGCACCGCCCGCGGCGGTCCAGGCTACCGGCACGGCCACGCTCGCCGGAGCTGGGGCGGGCACCCTGACCGTCAGCAACGCGGGCTACGGCTATTTTACGGCCCCGGCGGTGACCTTCGCGGCCCCTCCGGCAGCCGTGACGGCGACGGCCACGGCCACGGTAAATGCCTCCGGCCAAATCAGTGCTTTCAACGTCGGCACGGCCGGCATCGGCTACACCACCGCGCCCACGGTCACGGTGACAGCACCCCCGGCAGCGGTGCAGGCCACCGGCACGGCCACGCTTTCCAACGGCGGGGCGGGCACCTTGACGATCACCAACGCAGGCTACGGCTATTTTGCGGCCCCGGCGGTGACCTTTGCCGCCCCTCCTGCGGCGGTCCGGGCCACGGCCACAGCCACGGTGAACGCCTCCGGCCAAATCAACGCCTTCA
This sequence comes from Akkermansia muciniphila, assembly GCA_943331195.2. GTDB lineage: Bacteria > Verrucomicrobiota > Verrucomicrobiia > Verrucomicrobiales > V1-33 > CAIZWU01. The sequence goes on from CALQKQ020000351.1 coordinate 2,482, forward strand.
CCGTCGGCATCGCTGGCACCGGCTACACCAGCGCGCCCGTCGTCACGGTGACGGCACCGCCGACGCAGGTGCAGGCCACTGGCACCGCCACCCTTTCCAACGGCGGGGCGGGCATCTTGACCATCACCAACGCGGGCAGCGGCTATTTTACGGCCCCGGTGGTGACTTTCGCCGCGCCTCCCGCAGCGGTCACGGCGACGGCGACGGCCAGCCTGAACGGCTCCGGCCAAATCAGTGGCTTCAACATCGGCGCCGCCGGCACCGGCTACACCAGCGCGCCCACCGTTACCGTCGCGCCGCCGCCGAATTCGGTGCAGGCCACGGCCACGGCCACCCTGACCAATGACACCGTTAGCGGCTACACCATCACCAATGCGGGCAGCGGCTACCCGAGCGCGCCGGGCGTGACCGTGGGTTCGCCGCCGATGAACCAGCGGGCCACCGCCATCGCCATGCTTTCCGGGGGCTCGGTCTCTGGCCTGATGCTCACCAGTGGCGGCAGTGGCTATACCCTGGCCCCCTCGGTCACCCTTGCGGCACCCCCGATGCTTAGCGGCACGGCGGCTTCGGGCACCTACAGCATGCGCACCCTACTGCATGTTTCCGACGACGGCACGGCGCGCCTGCTCTCTAAGGTGTATCTCGGGAAATTGGCCGCCGGCAGCAATGACTTCGGGATCTGCACCTCGCAGTCCCTGTTGCAGAACTCCTCCCTCGCCAGCGCGCGGCGGCTTTCCTCGGTGCACCTGCCCTCTGGACGCGTCATCACCGGCTCCGGAACCGTGGCCCTGGGGAGCCAGCTCAGCTGCACCATCACCCTGCCCTACAACGATCCCACCAACCCCTTCGTCCACCAGTTCCATCCCGACCACGACAATCTCAACAGCACCTTCGACACCGTGCTCGCTGAAGGGGTGGAAAGCTACAGCGTCACCCGGGTGGGCACCTTCGACTTCACCGCCAGCCCGCCGGCTGGCAGCAGCGTCACCAGCGGCTGGGGCAGCAGCGTCATCGGCGGCACCTACTCGGAAATCCTCTCCGGGCTCCACAGCGGCTCCATCCAGCTCGGCGGCACCTTCGAGCTGCGGCGGGCCTCAGAACTCGGCACCCTCTCTCAATAAAACGTCCTGCTTTCTAACTTCACCTCCGTCCTCACCTCCACTTTTTTCCTTCTCACCTCATGAAACCATCCGTTCGCCTCCTGTTAGTGCTGCCCTCCCTGGTGACCACCCTGCACGCCGCCGTCCCCCTCACGGTGAACTACCAGGGCACCGTTTACGATTCTACCGGCGCCGCCATCGGGGCCAGCGCTGCGGTGAATCGCAAGGTGATCTTTCGCCTCTACGACGCCTCCACCGCCGGGACCAAACTCTGGACCGAAGAACAGACCGTCACCATCTATAAGGGCGAGTTCAGCGTGGTGCTCGGCAATGGCACCACCGCCACCGGCACCGCCAGCACCGAGATTCGTCCCGCCCTGGACACCGTTTTCACCGGCAGCACCACCACCCGCTATCTGGAAGTGATGGTCGACAATGGCGATGGCAGCATCACCGCCGCCGATACCCCCATCAGCCCGCGCCAGTTGATCACCACCACCTTCTACGCCTTCCATGCCCAGGTGGCCGAAGCCATCGCTAGCTCCACCGACCTCACCATCAATCCAGTCACCGGCACCGCCACCAACTACGGCCTGGGCTGGTATGGGACCGGGCGCCTCTGGGCCGGCACCACCGCCGTCGACGGCCCCGTGCTCTATGGCAACGCCGGCGGCGCTCTCGGCAGCAACGCCAGCGGCACGAGAAATACCGCCCTGCTCTGGAACGCCACTGGCCAGGTCGGCATCGGGGCCACCGGCACCTTCACCACCAACAGCAAGCTCACCCTCCAGGGCGATGA
>CALQKQ020000352.1 GCA_943331195.2 Akkermansia muciniphila
GATTTCGGTGAGCGCGGAGGAGCGGGTGCTCTGGGAGAAATTGCGCGAGGTTTCTCCGTTTCAGCCGCGATCCGCTCGTTAACTTTTACCCTAATTGTGCTATGAACGATGATGCCTTTTTGAGTGGCGCTGGCATGGTGGCTGGCGAGGTGACGGCGGCGTATAGTGTCGAGGTGATGGCGGCGTTGGCGGGGGAGGAGTCGGCTGGGGTGCTGCGGTATTATGAGATGGGTCTGATCTCGGCGGCGGCGGAAGTGGGGGTTGAGGGGGAGGCGGCGTTGGTCTTTGACGATGAATCGCTGCGGCAGTTGCGGCGGCTGGGGTATTTGCGGGAGAACTGGGGGCTGAGCGAGGCTGGGCTGCAGTTGGTGAGTGGTCTGCTGGGGGAGGTGGAGGCGCTGCGCGGGGAGCTGCGGCGGCGGTGATTTTTCGAGCAACTCAATTATAGCGATGACTATTTTGACTTTATTGGGAGCGGCGCTGGTGGGGCTTTCGCTGGGGCTGACGGGGGCTGGGGGGAGCATTATTACGCTGCCGGTGTTGGTGTATTTGGGTGGGGTGGCGCCGCGGGAGGCGGTGGGGCTGAGTTTATTTGTGGTGGGGGTGGCGGCGCTGGTGGGGGCGGGGCAGCGTTATCGGGTGGGGGAGGTGCATCTTCGGGCGGCGGCGATGTTTGCGATTTCGGGGATGGTGGGGGCGGCGGGGGGGGCGCAGTTGACGCCGCTGGTGTCGCCGGAGGTGTTGATGATGGGGTTTGCGGGCTTGATGGTGGTGGTGGCAGTGAAGATGTTGAGGCGAGGGGAAGCGGAGGTGGCGATGGCACCGGAGTGTCGGCCGTGGCGCTGCCTGCTGGCGGGTATGGGGGTGGGAGTGCTCACGGGCTTCATCGGGGTAGGGGGAGGGTTTTTGCTGATGCCGTCCCTGGTGAAGTTTGCGCGGTTGCCGCTGCGGATGGCGACGGGGACGTCGTTGGCGGTGATTGGTTTCAATGCGGCGGCGGGGTTTGGGAGTCATTATGGGGAGGCTCCGCCGCGCTGGGCGCTGGCCTTTTTATTTGCGGGGATTGCGGCGCTGGGGGTGGTGGCGGGGACGGGTTTGGCGGGGCGCTTGCCGGTGGTCCGGCTGCGCCAGGGGTTTGCGGTGATGGTTTTGGCGACGGCGGTTTTGGTGCTTTGGCAGAACCTTCGCTGAAAGGGGAGGGGAGCGGGGGAGGACGGGGGAGGCGGTTTTTTTGAAAAGGATGCAAATCCACAGGATATCTGGTAGAGGAATGCTCCGGGCGAGTTTAGCGTTTTAGGAATGAGTAAAATCGAGTTAAAGCCACGTTTTGTGCCGGAGTTGGATGTAGGGTTCCAGCCGATGGTGCTGTGGAACCGAGCCTACCGGGCGACGGTGGGGGGGGATGGGCTGCGCTTGGTGTTGGCGCTGGAAGGGGAGTCGGGGCGGGTTTCTCGCTACGAAACGGTGGTGCGGCGGGGGGCTGAGCCGGAGACGTGGCGCTATGTGGAGCGCTTGGTGAAGTTTTTGCTGTGGGCGCGGGGCGGGTGGCGCTTGGGGGGGGGGGGAGCCCCGGAGCTGGCGGCGGGGTTGGCGGAGGCTTATGCTGCGGGTGGGGCGCGGGCTTTTGACGCGGAGATGATGGAGAAAGCTTATGGGCGGCCTTTTGTGGTGGAAGCCTGTGGGGTGGATGCAGTGCCGGAGGAGCGGGAGGGCGGGGCGCTGGTCGGGGGGCATCTCGACGGGTGTCGCCTGGGGTTTGATTTGGGGGCGAGCGACTACAAGGTGGCGGCGGTGCGAGATGGGGAGGTGGTTTACAGCGATGAATTCGCCTGGGATCCGCGTCCGCAGACGGACCCACAATATCACTACGATCACCTCAACGCTGGATTGCGGGCGGCGGCGGCCTACTTGCCGCAGGTGGATGCCATCGGGGGCAGTTCCGCTGGGGTGATTGTCAATAATCGCTTCATGGTGGCGAGTCTGCTGCGCAATATTGTGCCGGAGCGGCTGGAGGAGGCCCGGGGGTTGTTTGAGCGGCTGGGGCGGGAATGGGGGGTCCCGGTGGAAGTGGCTAATGACGGGGATGTCACGGCTTTGGCGGGGGCGCTGTCTTTGGAGGAAAATGCGGTGTTGGGGGTGGCGTTGGGCTCGAGCGAAGCGGCGGGCTATTTGAATCCGGCGGGCCGGATGACGGGGTGGTTGAGCGAATTGGCTTTTGCGCCGGTGGATATGAATCCGCAGGCGGCGACGGATGAGTGGTCGGGGGACAGTGGGGTGGGGGCGCTTTATTTTTCGCAACAGGCGGTCAACAAGCTGATTCCGGCGGCGGGCATTCCGGTGCCGGATGCGATGCCGCTGCCGGAGCGGCTGCGCTTGGTGCAATTTTTGATGGGCCAGGAGGACCCGCGGGCGGCGGCGATTTACCGCAGCATTGGGGTTTATTTAGGGTATGCGGTGGCGCAATACGCGGAGTTTTACGATTTTCGCCACCTGCTTATATTGGGTCGGGTGACGACGGGGAAGGGGGGGAGCTTGATTTTGGCGACGGCGCAAGCGGTGCTGGAGGGCGAGTTTCCGGAGTTGGCGGCGCGGGTTCGGGTGCAGTTGCCGGACGAGAAGAGCCGTCGGGTGGGGCAGGCCTGCGCGGCGGCGAGTTTGCCGCAGCTGAGGGAAGCGGCGGTGGCGTGAAGGGCTGTTTTTACCAAGAAATACTGAAATAGATATGATGCGATTTTCTGAAGCGGGAGCTGGGGTGCTGGTGCCGGATGGGGTGGAGGTTGGGGCGGCCTTGCGTCGGGTGACGCATTTGGGGATTGGGGCCCACCAGGACGATTTGGAATTTATGGCGCTGCACGGCATCGCGGCCTGCTTCCACGCGGAAGACAAGTGGTTTGGCGGAGTGACCTGCACGAATGGGGCGGGCAGTTCCCGCGTGGGTGCCTATGCCAGCTTCAGCGATGAGGAAATGCAGCGGGTGCGGCGAGAAGAGCAGGAGCTGGCGGCCCGGGTGGGGCGCTATGGTTTCATGGCGCAGCTGGATCACTCCAGTGCGGCGGTGAAGCGGCCGGGGGATGCGGCCTTGCGGGGCGATCTGGTCCAGATCTTGCAGGGCTGCCGCCCGGAGGTGGTGTATACGCACCAGCCCGCCGATAAGCACGAAACGCATCTTGGGGTCATGGTGGCCGTGATCGAAGCGATTCGCCGCCTGCCGAAGGAAGTCCGGCCCCGCGCGGTGCACGGCTGTGAGGTGTGGCGGAATTTGGATTGGATGAACGATTCCGAGAAGACGGTGCACGACTTGACGGGAAATGACGTGCTGGCGGGGTCGCTCAATGGGATTTTCGACAGTCAAATCGCGGGCGGCAAGCGCTACGACTTGGCGATCATGGGGCGGCGGCGGGCCAATGCGACGCTGTTTGACGCGCATGCGACGGATGGGGCGGACGCGTTGGCGTTTGCCATGGACTTGACGCCGCTGATTGAGGACGACGCGCTGGACGTGGTGGACTACGCCATGGGGTTTGTGGAGCGCTTTGCGGAGAGCGTGCGCGGGGCCTTGCAGCGGCGCCTGGGGCGCTGAGGGGGGCGGGCGGCTGGAGCGGGTAGAAATGGGAAGCGTCGCGGGGCCGGGCGGGGCCGTAGATTGAGTTGCGCGGAAGGAGGCAGGTTGGGGGGCGGCTGGCGGTGGGCGGGTCCCCTCGGAGGAGCTGAGGGGAAGCGTCAACAATCCCTTGATTGGCACGCCTTTTGCGCGCAGGATCGTTTTCCCCGGAAAACTCCTGGCCTCATATTCTCAGCTTCTTGTCGAACTTCCCTTTCAACGAAATGAATCACCACTATCCCGTGCCCATTCCCAACGAAGGATCCCTGCACCTTCCGGAGCTGGAAAGAGATGCCTGCGGCGTCGGATTTGTGGCCCACATTCACGGGACCAAGAGCCATCGCATTTTGCGCTATGGGATTACTTCTTGCTGCAACGTGATTCACCGCGGAGCGGCGGAAGCGGACATGAAAACGGGCGATGGCGCGGGCATTTTGACGCAGATTCCCCACAAATTATTCCGCCGGGTGCTGCGGGAGGAGTTCGAGTACGAGCTCAAAAACGACAGCGATCTGGGGGTGGGGGTTTTCTTCCTGCCGCGGGAGGAAGACGAGCAGAAGCACAACGCCAAACTGGCCACCAAGCTGATCCTGCAAAACCTTGGGCTTACCGTGATCGGGTGGCGCAAAGTGCCGGTCAACGAAAAGGAATTGGGTCAAAAAGCGCGGGATTGCCGGCCTTCGATTTGCCATCTCTTCATTGAGCGCGGCCAGGGCATGAGCGACGACGAATTTGAGCGCACCTTGTATATTGGGCGCCGCCAGATTGGGATTCA